>JAKFYA010000254.1 GCA_021731095.1 Acidobacteriota bacterium
ATACGCGGTGATAGGCCCGAGCGCTGAGGCGAAGCCGCTCTGCGGCCGTGCGGAGCAGGCGGGCGCCGTCTGGCGTTGGGGTCAGCACACGTCTGGCGCGCTCTCCGCGCAGGTCCGCGTTGCGGGCCGCTCCGAGCTCAGTGGCACGTGCCTCCTGACGCTGCCTCGCCGCCGCGACCCGCTGCAGGACCGCTGCAGATGCCTCGCCCGGTGGCACGTCGCCGAGGGCTGAGGCCGGGACGGCGGGAACATCGACCACCAGGTCGATCCGGTCACGCAGGGGGCCCGAGAGGCGAGCCCTGTAGCGCCCGAGCTGGGCCGGTGTGCACCGGCAGACCCGGTGGTCGTCGCCGGCGAATCCGCAGGGGCAGGGGTTCATGGCGGCCACCAGCACGAAGCGCGCTGGAAAGACCACGGCTCGCGCGGCTCGCGAGATGGTGACCTGACCTTCCTCCAGCGGTTGGCGCAAGACCTCGAGGGCCCGCCTGTCGAATTCGGGGAGCTCATCAAGGAATAGCACGCCGTGGTGTGCCAGGCTGATTTCACCCGGGCGGGGGTTGGCCCCGCCTCCGACGAGGGCCGTATGCGAGACCGTGTGGTGGGGGGCGCGGAACGGTCTGGTGGTGAGCAGTCCGCCAGGCCCGAGCAGGCCGGCAACGGAGTGAATGGCGCTGGCGTCCAGGGCCTCGTCGAAGCTCAGCGGCGGCAGGATGCCAGGCAGCCTTCGGGCCAGCATGGTCTTGCCTGCTCCGGGCGGACCGAGCAGGAGCAGGTTGTGTGCGCCGGCGGCTGTGACCTCGAGGGCCCGGCGAGGGAGGTGCTGCCCCCGGACGTCGGACAGGTCTGGCGCGTCCTGGGTGGCGACGGGGGACTGTGGTGCGGGCGTGGGCCTGGGTGCCAGGCCCGGCTGGTTGAGCGCCTCAACCGCCTCGGCGAGGGATCGGACCGGATACAGGCGCAGGCCGTCGACCACCTGCGCCTCGGCCGCGTTCTGGTCTGCCACCATCAGACGACTGACACCGGCCCGCCTGGCGGCGACGGCAATGGGCAGCACGCCGCGGATAGGGTTGATCCCGCCATCAAGCGATAACTCGCCCAGCACCAGGGTGTCCTGAACGACGGGGTTGGTCAGGCCACCCCCGGCTGCCAGTAGCCCGAGGGCTATGGGCAGGTCGAAGGAGGAGCCCGCCTTCCGCAGGTCGGCAGGCGCCAGGTTGACGGTGATGCGGTGCGGGGGGAACTCGAAGCCCGAGTTGCGGATGGCGGCTCGAACCCTGTCCCGGCTCTCCTTGACGGTCGCGTCCGGCAGGCCGACCATCGTGAAGGCCGGCAGCCCGAATGAGACATCAACCTCGATCTGGACCGGATGGGCGTCGACGCCCACGATGACCGCACTGCGCAGGGTGGCCAACATGTCCCTGGGGGTGCTGCAACTCGGGCGCCGGACCGATATCCTAGGGGACAGGTGACTTTGCGGGCGATTCCTGACGGAAGGGCCCGGTCCCCAGGTACGAATTGCCAGATCGGTGGTTCGAGCAGGGGAGTTCTGGCCAGGGGTCGCTTCAGGCGATGGACCCGGCTGTGAGGGGCAACAGATGCTGGATGCGTTCAAAGGGCTCGGCGGCGGCAAGTCACAGAAGCAGGTGGATGATCTGCAGGCGCTGATTGCCAGCGCCAAGGAAGAGCGAAGCGCGCTGAGCGCGATGCTGACCCAGATCTCGACCCGGGGCTCGAAGCTCTCCCAGGTGGGCAAGTCCCTCGAACAGGTTGACGAGAAGGCCGGTGTCGCGGTCGGCCGCATGGACGAACTGTCCGTGCGCATTGCGGGTCTTGAAACGCGCACCACCAGCTTCGCCGAGATCGATACGCGGGTTCAGGCGCTCATCGAGACGGCCACGCAGGCACAGAAGGCTGCCGAGCAGATCCTGAGTCCGGATGGCGAACTCCAGAAGCATCGTCAGTCGCTGAAGCAGCTCTCCTCCCAGGCGCTGGAAACCCAGGCGAGCATCGAGTCGCTCAAGCGTGAGCGCGCGGCGCTCGAGGACATTCGTACGCAGTTGCGTGACACGCGCACTGAGATGGATGCGACGCTGGCGCAGGCCGCCAGCGTCCGCAACGACTACGACCAGGTGCGGAATACCGCCGGGCAGCTGGCGCAGGAGTTCGTCAAGCTGCGCGACACCTCCCGCACGGCACGCGAAGACTCGCAGACCGCCAGCGAGACCGTCAAGGATCTGGAGAAGCGGCTTGGGCCACTGATGCAGCTCCAGACACTCACCAAGTCCACTGAGGAGAAGCTGAGCGCACTGAACGCGCTGGCGGAGCACGTCACGCAGAAGGGGCGCACCCTTGAAAGCCAGAAGCACGCCGTCGACCGCGCGGTGCTCGAGGCCAACCGGCTGAACGAGATGGTCTGGAATATGGACGTCCAGATCACGAAGCTGAACGAAGGATTGAAGGAGGCCTCCAAGAGCGAGGCCGCGGTGGCGCGAATCGAGGCACTAGTGGCAGATGCCAACGCCAAGGTCGACGCCGCGACCGCCCTTCGCGACGAACTCTCACGAGAAGCGGGCCGCTTCGAAAAGGATGGCCGTGCGCTGGTGGACACCATGCGGGCGTCCCTGGAGCGGATCGCGCTCGAGAAGAAGGAATTCGAGGCGTTCGACGCGCGCCTGCACGCGCTCCAGACCACCGTCACCGAGTCCGAGGGCCGGATGGACGGGCTGGTCGCCAAGGAGAAGAGCCTCGCGCAGCTGGGCCAGCGTCTCGACGGGCTCTCCAAGCAGGTTGAAACCCTCTCGGCCGCCAGTGACGAGCTCGCCCGGAAGCAGGCCGCGCTCGATTCGCTGCAGGAACGGTTGGGCGAGGTGGACGCGCTTGCGGTGAAGACGAACCTGCAGTTCGAGGTGCTGAAGCAGAACCGCCAGGACCTGGAGAAGCTGCGCGCGGGCATGCAGGAGTTTCACCTGTCCCATCTCGAAGCGGTCAAGCTGCGCGACCAGCTGACGAGCGACCGTTCGGCGCTTGAAGCCTTCGGTGAGCGCATGACGGCGTTCATGGCCAAGACGCCGCAGCTCGAGGCGACGATGGATGCCATCAACGCCAAGCTCGGGCTGATGGATGAGGGCATGAAACAGGCGGGCCGGCTGGGCGAACTGGCCGGCGAGCTGGACTCGCAGGTCTCGCGCGTCTCAGCCCGATCGCAGTTTGTCGAAAAACTCGACGCTCGGATCAATACGCTCCACGCGGTGACGGTGGATGTCGACCAGAAGCTGGCAGCTCAGCTGGCGCGGCGTGCCGAGCTCGATGCCCTGCGGAGTGACTGCGACGGTGTGGCTGCCCAGATGCTCGACGCTCGCCAGCGCGTCGAGGCGGTCGCGCGGGATGAGGCACGACTGCTGCCCTTGACGGGCCATGTCACGGCGCTGGAAGGGCAGTTGGCCGAAGCGCGGTCGCAACTGACAGCCCTGCAGCGGGATGAGGCCGTGCTCACCGAACAGGAATCCACGCTGACCACGTTGGTGGACGCGAATCGGGCACTGTCCTCGGAGACCGCCGAACGCATGGCCCAGGTCCAGGCACTGGCCGACGAACTCGCGCGCTCGGCCCAGGTGAAGGAAGAACTGGTGGGCGAACTGTCGCGGGTCCAGGCGCGACAGCGCGATGCCGTGGCGCAGGTCGAGGCCGTGGACGACCAGCTGAAGCGTGCCGAGACGCTGGTCAAGCAGCTTGAGCAACGGCGGTCACAGCTGGCGTTCTCCGAGAAGAAGGTGTCCGGAGTCGAAGCCCGTATCGCCGACCTGACCCAGAAATCGGCGGACCTCGACCAGAAGATCCGGAGCATCGCCGAGCGCGACGCCGTGGTCTCGGCCGTGAAGGCTGATGTTGACAATGTGCACCGTGTCAGCGCCCAGACGAAGGCCGATCTCGACTTCGTGGTGGAACACCGCTCCGACGTTGCTGGTCTGCGTCAGCAGGTCGAAGCGCTGCTGGCCACGGCTCGGGTGACGGAGGAGACCATTGCCGTCATCGAGTCCAGGCGGCAGACCGTGGATGAGGTGCAGTCCAAGACCAGCCTGATTGCGAATCTGCTCGAAGATGTCCACGTGAATCTGGAGGCACTGGGCGAACAGAAGGCTGTCGTCGATCACGTGGCCGAACGTGTGGGCCGGATGGAGTTCGCGATGCAGGAAGCGCAGACCGTGCTGCGGTCGCTGCAGCAGGAGCGCGAACTGGCCGAACGCATCGAGCAGAGCATCCGGCAGCTGCGAACGCGGACCGGGAAAGGCGACGCGCCGGAAGGACGAAAGGCCTCGGCTTAGCGCCGCGGCTTCCGGGTCACCGGCTTCGCTTTACCCGGAGGCTTCGGGACCGCTTTCGAGCGCGCCTTGGGAGCCGCCGCTTTCGTTCTTGAGGCCGGCTTCCGTGCTCCGGCCGAGGCGGTGGCGGCCTTCACCCGCGTGGGCGGGCGAGCCTTCCCTGTCGCAGTGGTCCGGGCGCGCGATGTCCGGCGGACCCGACGTGCCGGCGGGTCCGGTTCGGCGGTAGCCATGGCCTCGCCAATGCGACCACCTCCAGGGAGCGCCGGGGCTCGAGGGACAACCAGCCGCTGTCCTGTGGCGACGCGAGCCCTGACCGACAGGTAGTTCGCCTCAGCCAGATCCGTGCGATTGACCTTCAGGCGACGGGCGATGGACGGCAAGGAATCGCCCTTCTTGACCGTGTACCAGTTCAGGGGCGCCAGTTCTGCCGGATCGGAGGCCTCAATCCCGGTCCTGACCGCCTCGGCCGTGCCTTTGGGCACCCTGAGGTGGAAGTCCGTTGGCCGGAGCGGCGTGGTCCAGCGTCGGACGGCAGGATTGAGCTCCTGAATCGTCTCTACAGATGTCCCGGCCCACTCCGCCACTTTTCTCAGGTCGACCCCCGTCTGCAGGGGGACCAGGTCGGTCTCTGGTGGCGACGGAAGGATGGCTATGGGGGGAAAGCCATACTGCGTCGGGTTCTTCGCAATGATGACGGCGGCCAGGATCAGCGGGACATAGTCCCGCGTCTCTCTGGGCAGGATGCGGGGCGAGGCGGCCAGCGCCCAGAAGTCGTCCCTGCCTGATCGTTTGATGGCACGCTGCATGGTGCCGGGGCCGGCATTGTAGGACGCCAGCGCCAGGTGCCAGTCGCCGAACATGCCGTAGAGGGTCTTCAGGTATCGCGCCGCCGCCCGCGTCGCCTTCTCCGGCTCCGAGCGCTCGTCAATGTACCAATCGTGGCGCAGGCCGTTCTCCAGCGCCGTCCCCCGCATGAACTGCCAGAGCCCTTTGGCCTTCGCCCGCGAGAAGGCGTTCGGCTTGAAGGCACTCTCGACCAGTGGGACATAGGCCAGGTCGAGGGGCACACCTTCGGCCTTGAACACGGCATGAATCATCGGCAGGTACTTGGCGCTGCGTCCGAGGGCCTCGGCGAGGTAGTTGCGCATGCGCCCGGTGAAGAGCTCGACGTACGAGAGAACCCGCGCATTCATCGGGATGTCGATGTCGTAGGTTGTGGTCCAGAGATCGGCCGCGACCGCTTCCGTGGTCTCCGGCGTTGGCGGGGGGAAGGTGGTGATCGCCAGCAGTTCGTCGATCGAGGCCGGGTCATAGGCCTTCTCGGTGAAGCCGTCACCCTTGGCCAGCGCCATCACCTCCAGCGTGCTGATCTTGTCCACGAGGCGATCGAACTGCTCGCGGAGCCTCGGATTGGCCCGTGCCGCGGCCGGTGCCTCCAGGAGGACGTCGAGGGCGCGATCGAATTCCTGTCTGGCCGTATCGAGGTGGCCGACGGCCAGCTCGCGCTGCGCCGTCTCGAAGTGCCGTGTGGACGTGGCCAGCAGGCTATCGGTCGGATCGGAGGGTACGGCGGGCGGCTGGGGCGTGCGTGCCTGTGCGGCAGGCTGGGACGACTGCGTGCCGACAGGCGCAAGGGGGGCAGCCGCCCCCGCGAGCGGGGCGCCGCGCTGGGCGCAGCCCTGCACAAGCCCGGCGACCAGTACCAGGCCCGCCACGGCAAGTCCGTGGTGTCGGGCTGGCGTGCGCCAGGGCGACCTCACGGGCCGTCAACCAGCGCGAAGACCTGGCGTGGCTCGCCCAGGTCACGCGCGGACGGGGTAATGATGGTCCGCTGGCTGACGCAGAGCGTCCGATGCTCCAGGAGCGCAGCCCGGACATCGTCCTCGCAGACGAACGCCAGTGGCGCAGCTGGCAAGGGTGCAGCCGGCGAGGTCGCGGGCCCGGGTGCAACTCCAGATGTCGGAACGGCCAGCCCTCGCCGGGAGAGGAAGGCGTCTATGCGCTGGGACAGGGTCTCGGCGGAGATACCGGAGACGGGTCGCGTGGCCGTCTGCGGAACCGACGCCGGGACGGCCGGCCGCAGTTCATACGCCAGACGTTTGATGTTCAGCAGGTGCCGCGGCGTGATGTTGTCCGAGGTGATGTTGCCACCCCAGCTGCCGCATCCGAGCGTGAGCGCCGGATCGAGTCCGGTGGTCAGGCCGATCGACCCATGCGTCGTGGGTGTGTTCACGCAGATGCGGGCCGCTGGCTTGTGGAGGCCGAACTGCAGGATGACATCCTCGTCCCGGGAGTGGATGGACATCGTGTGCCCCATGCCACCGTAGCGGAGGATCTCCTTTGCACGGGTGCAGCCTTCCTGCCAGTCGCGGACCTCGTAGTACGACAGCACCGGGCAGAGCTTCTCGATGGACAGCGGAAAGTCTCGGCCGACGCCTGCCAGCGGAGCAATCAGCACCCGTGTGCCGGCAGGTGCGTCAATCCCGACCTCGCGCGCGATGACCGCCGCAGACTTGCCGACCAGGGCTGGGTTCGGCAGGCGTTGTGGGGTCACCAGTGCAGCCGCGAGACGCGTGGTCTCGTCCGGCTTCAGGAAATAGGCGCCGCCATCCACCAGGGCCCTTCGGAGTTCCTGACTGACGGCGTCGTCCACCACCACCGAATTGGGGGACGAGCAGAGCACGCCGTTATCGAAGGTCTTGCCAGTGATGATGTCCCGGGCCGCCTTCGGGATGTCGGCCGTGCGTTCCACGTAGCAGGGGGCATTGCCGGGTCCGACCCCGTAGGCCGGCTTGCCCGCGCTGTAGGCCGCGCGCACCAGACCCATGCCACCAGTCGCCAGGATGACGGACACGTCACGCAGCGACATCAATTCCTGGGTGCCGGCCAGGCTGACCGACTGCATCCAGTTGATGGAGTGGGGCGGCGCGCCGGCGCGGGCAGCCGCCTCGGCCATGATCTGCGCCGTGCGGGTGATGCATCGAGCCGCCGACGGATGGGGGCTGATGACGATGGCGCAGCGTGCCTTCAGCGCAATCAGAATCTTGTAGATCGTCGTTGAGGTCGGATTGGTCGAGGGGACCACGGCGGCAACCACGCCGAAGGGTTCAGCGATCTCGATG
>JAKFYA010000223.1 GCA_021731095.1 Acidobacteriota bacterium
ATTCACGCCGTCCTCGATGAGGTACCGGCTCTGGATGCTGCTGTAGCGGCTCCACCGATCTTCGACGCCGATGGTGGTTTCGTTCCGGCTGGGGCGGAACCCGAAGCCGGCGCTGCTCAGGTCGCCAATGGGCACGATGGGCGCGGCCGCGAGCCGCTGCGTCAGGAACAGCCTCGCTGTCTCGGTTGCCTGATAGCGGGCGGCCAACAGCGTCTGATCCGGATAGGTGGGGTCGCTGTCACCCAGGTTCTGCTCGCGTCGGGCCGAGGCCGAGAAGCGGCTCGACGGACGCCACTCAACGCCCGCCGCCACTTCGTGCGACGTGATCTGGCGCGCGTTCAGGTCGTCCTGGAAGTCGCGGAAATCATAGCCAGCCGTCAGGCTGAGGGTCGGCATGACGGCCTGGGTCCACTCGAGCGACCCGCCCTGACGCTGGTTGTCCACCAGGGTCGTGCGGTTGCGCTCGTCGGTGACACCCGCGGTCAGGCGGCCGCCCTTCACGGGCGTCAGCTCGAGCGAACCGCGCAGGGTCTGGGCGCCAGGAATCACCGTCGCCCCGAAGGGATTGAAGAAGTTGCGGTCGGTCCGGGCGAAGCTCGCACGCACGCGGCCGCCCATGGCCGCCAGCGGCTGATCCAGGTCGGCTCGCACCGCCGCACCGTTCACATCGGCGGGTACGGGCAGGCCCGACGTCGAGGAATAGCCCGCCGCCAGCGCAGAGCCGTGGCTGATGGGCACCTCGATATTGAAGCGGCCACCCCGCGGCAACTGCTGGTGCGCCGAGATCGTGCCCAGCCGGTAACTGCCGGTGCCGGAATCCTCCTGGTCGGTCACGCCAAGCCGGACGCGCAGGGTGCCGAAACGCAGGTCGCTGTTGACGCCATAGAGCGTCGAGGTGCCGACGATGTTCCGGTACTCATAGGTGAAGACCAGGCGGAGCAGGTTCAGTGACTGGTCATACGCGTTCAGGGTCCGGAGGAAGAAGAGGCCTCCCGAGATCGGGTCGATGGCA
This sequence comes from Acidobacteriota bacterium, assembly GCA_021731095.1. Classification (GTDB taxonomy): domain Bacteria; phylum Acidobacteriota; class Vicinamibacteria; order Vicinamibacterales; family UBA2999; genus JAKFYA01. Next base: position 1,013 of record JAKFYA010000223.1, read on the forward strand.
TAGTCCACCGACCGGACGAGCGTCTCGCGCGACAGCAGGATTTCCGGATTGTGCACGTCACGCACTTCGACCACACCGGTCTCGGACCCCGGCAGGATGTCGGGGTGCGACAACTGGACCAGACCGAAGGCCGACCCACCAAACACGTCACGCGCGAAGGCGGTGTCCGGCCTGGCGCCCTGGATGGTGATGGACTGACGGCGCGCGTTCTCCAGGTGAATGGCCGCGCCGACCACCTTGCGGTTGTAGTCGCCAATGCCGAAGGCCGTGGTCTGCGGCACACCGCGCTGCGCCGAGAACGCCACCCCGGACGGCAGCGGGGCGTCGTCCAGCGGCGCGGCGCCCATGCGCATGTCACCGAACTGGGCGTAGGAGCGCTTGAAGTCGAGCCGCCCATAGACCTTCGAGTTCGACTGCGCGGCCTGGTACCGGGTGGAGGCATCGCCCGTCACCGGGTAGAGCCGGTCGAGCGGATCAAGCTGGAAGAGGCCCGCGTTACCGTTCGACTGGTTGATGTGCAGCTCGCTCTGATAGGCCAGCGTGACCAGCGCATCGCTGGTGCCCAGCGGGGTGCGGAGGAACGCTTCCAGGTGACGCTGGGTCAGCTCGCGTTGTCCGTAGGCAATGACGTCCGGCGCCGCGCGGCCGATCGACAGCTCACCATTGGTCACCAGAATGGGCGTCCGCTTCTCTGGCGTGAACTGCACCTCCGACCTGCCCGTGAGGAGATGGGCGGGATCGCCGCTCTCGGCCACAAGGTCGGCGATGCCAGGCTGGTTGGCCGCCATCAGCAGGAACGACGCTTCGCCCTGCACGGACACCGCGCGGCTGGCCTGACGTGACTCGGGCACCTGTTCGGTGGTCAGCCCGAGTTGCGGCTCCGTACCCGCGCCGAAGAGCGGGTTTCCAGAGGTCAGACCCAGACTGGGCCGTGGGCCGGCACCGGCCTCACGTGGCGCCGTGCCATCCAGCACGAACTGCCCTGCCGTCGTGCGGAGGCGAACCTCGCGCGCCACCGTCGGTTGCCCCTGATCGTCCAGCACGCGCACCCGCACGGACATGGTGGAGCGTCCGTCGCCGGGAATCGACTCCTGGCCAGGAATAATCTCAAGCTTCGCGGCCGGACGTGACGACACGGCGCCCGTCATGATCGGGGCCGGCGCCGCGGCCATCTGCGGCTGGTCGCAGGGGCACCGCGTGAGACCGAAGTTCTGCCGCAGCATCATGCCGCTCAGCAGCGGCGTCCGCACCAGGCGGGACCAGCTCTCCGCATCCGCCCGATTCCCGCTCGAAATCTTGTAGCCCTTCGGCACAGTGGTCGAATCGAGCGAGACCACGATGGAACCCTTCGCCACATACGGGATGCTGTAGAGACCGGTGGCATCCGTCGTGACCGACTGCCCGTTCGACAGATAGAGCCGGGCACCCGCGATGGGGCGTTCGTCACGGTCGAAGCTGCCGTTCTCGTTGAGGTCTTCGTACACCCGGCCAATCAGTAACTGTTGCAGGCTGAGCGCGCGCTGCTCGATACGAACACCGGCAAACGCCGCCGGGCTGGCCGAGGTGGCCCCGGTAGGCCCACTGGCGGTCACCTGCGCCGAGTTCATGCTGTCCCCTGGCACGCCGTCGAGGGGCACGCGGAGAAGATAGGTGACCGTCTGGGTCTGGAAGCCGCCCAGTCCGCGCAGGGTGAAGGTCAGCACGTCGCCGGCCACCGCTGGGGTAATGGGCTGGTCCAGGCCGCCGGCAATCTGAAGTCTCGCGCTCCCCGTCTGGAACTCGAAGCCCGACGGCACCCGGTCCCTGATCTCGGCGCTGGTGAAGGCGACAGGGCTCTGGTTGGTGACCTGAATCGAGTACCCAATCAGATCGCCCAGCTGCGCCTGCGTGCGGTCCGCGGCCTTGGTCACCTTGAGCGTGGTGGACACGCTCAACACACCTGCTCTGTTCCGGATCTCCGTGAAGGGCACGGGCGGTCCACACGGGCACTTCGTCCGCGCCACGTTGACAATCTCTGCGGGGGCATTGCTCGCCACCTGCACGGTCACCGTCACTGGGGGGAAACTGGCGCCTGGCGCCAGCACATCGCCTCGTGTGCAGGACAGCGTCGCCAGCGAACAGTTCCAGCCCGGGCCACTGATGGCCAGACCGGTCAGCCCTTCGGTGAGGGGATCCTCAACCGTGATGACGCCCGAGGTTGGCGCGCCGCCCACATTGCTCACCGTAATCAGGTAGGCGCCAACGCTACCGGCGATGATGGGGCCCTGTGTCACCTTGGCAATGGACAGCTGGGGAGAGGAGCCCGTCAGGGTGGCCGGGTCGGTCGCCCGGTTGTTGGCCAGATTGATGTCTCCACCACCGCTGACCACGGCAACATTGACCAGCGAGTCTGGCGCATCACCGAGGATGGCGACGGCCACGCTGATGGCGGGCAGCGAGGCGCCGGGCGCAAGGATGGCCGGGGTGTCGCAACTGAGGGGCGACAGGGTGCAGGTCCACCCGGAGCCGCTGATGGCGGTGGCGGTCAGGCCGGTCGGCAGCGTGTCGGTGACCGTGATCGTGCCGGACGTGGCAACGGCACCGACGTTCGTCACGACGATGGAATAGGTGGCCGAGCCACCGCGCACGAAGGCGTCCGTGTGTGACTTCGAGATGGTCGGGTCCGGATGTGCCTGCACGGTGATCTGATCGGAGGCCGTGTTGTTGGTGGTGTTGGTTTCACCACCGCCATCCACGCGCGTCCGGTTCACCAGCGTCCCGCTGGCGTCCGACGCAATGAGCGCCGTCAGCGAGATGGCCGGATAGGTCGCGCCCACGCCCAGCACCTCGCTCCTCGTGCAGGAGAGCGTCGGGAGCGCGGCGCACGACCAGCCGGAGCCACTGATGGCCGTGGCGGTCAATCCGGTGGGCAATGTGTCGGTGACGGTCACGAGACCGCTGGTGGAGCCAGGGCCGAGGTTGGTCACGGTCAGCGAGAAGGTGACGCTTCCCCCCGGGGCGAACTCGGTACCGGCGTGCGTCTTGGAAATGGTGAGGTCCGGCAGCGTATCCAGCGAGATGCTGTCCGACGCCGTGTTGTTCGTGTTGTTGACCTCGCCACCGTCATCCACGCGAGCCCGGTTGACCAGCACGCCCGTGGCCGTCGAGGCAATCCGGGCCACCAGCGTCACCGGCTGCGAGCTGGTGCCACCGGCCGGAATGGCCGTGAACGATGCCGTGGAGAGACAGGTTAGGTCCGCCAGCGTGCAGGACCAGGCCGAGCCGCCGCTGATGGACACGGCCGTCAGCCCGGTCGGGAGCGTATCCGTGATCTTCACGGTGCCCCGCGTGGGCGTCGAGCCGATGTTGCTCGGCGTCAGCGTGAAGGTGACGTTGTCGCCAGGCACGAAGGTGCTCCCGCTGTGCGTCTTGGACAGCACCAGGTCTGGCGGCGCGACGGCAATCTGGTCGGTTGCGCGGTTGTTCGCCGTGTTCGACTCGCCACCGCCACCCACCTGCGCGTTGTTCACCAGGACGCCGTTGGCGAGGGGACTGATGGAGGCGACCAGCGTGATGGGCTGCGAGCTGGTGCCGCCTGCCGGAATGTGCACGAACGAGCCGGTCGAGCTGCACGACAGCGTCGCAAGCGTGCAGGTCCAGGCCGCGCCGCCGCTGATGGAGGTCGCCGTCAGCTCAGCCGGCAACGTGTCGGCCACGGTGACGACACCGGTCGTGATGGCCGAGCCGACGTTTGACGGCGTCAGCCGGAAGGTCACTGAACCGCCGGGGTTGAAGCTGGTGCCATCGTGCGTCTTGGCCAGCGTCAGGTCGGGTTCTGAGGTCGTGCCGACCACAATCGAATCCGTGTCCGTGTTGTTGGTGGTGTTGATCTCGCCACCACCGTCCACACGGGTGTTGTTGACCAGGGTGCCCGTGGCGGTCGCGCCAATGGTGGCGACCAGGGTGATGGGCTGCGTGCCGGTGCTGCTGGCAGGAATATGGGTGAAGGCGCCGGTTGAGGTGCAGGTCAGCGTCCCCAGCACGCAGGTCCACGCCGCACCGCCACTGATCGACGTGGCGGTCAGACCGGTCGGCAGCGTGTCGGTGATCGTCACGACGCCGCTGGTGGTGGCATTCCCGATGTTGTTGGGCGTCAGCGTGAAGGTGACCGAGCCACCGGGCAGGAACGAGGTGCCGGCGTGCGTCTTGTCGATGGTCAGGTCGGGTACGGTGACCGTGATGGAGTCCGTGTCCGTGTTGTTGGTGGTGTTGATTTCACCCCCACCGTCCACACGGGTGTTGTTGGTCAGCACACCCGTGGTCGAGGCCCCGATGGTGGCGACCAGCGTGATGGGCTGGGTGCCCGTGCTGCTGGCCGGAATGTGCGTGAACGCGCCCGTTGACGTGCAGGTGAGCGTGCCCAGCACGCAGGTCCAGGGCGCGCCGCCACTGATCGACGTCGCCGTGAGTCCGGCGGGCAAGGTGTCCGTGATGGTCACCACGCCGCTGGTAATGGCGGTGCCGACGTTGCTGGGGGTCAGCGTGAAGGTGACCGAGCCGCCGGGATTGAACGTCGTCCCGGCGTGCGTCTTGTCGATGGTCAGGTCGGGCACCGTGACCGTGATGGAGTCCGTGTCGGTGTTGTTGGTGGTGTTGGTCTCACCACCGCCGTCCACACGGGTGTTGTTGGTCAGCACGCCCGTGGTCGACGCCCCGATGGTGGCGACCAGCGTGATGGGCTGCGTGCTGGTGCTTGTTGCGGGAATGTTGATGAAAGACCCGGTCGACGTGCACGTGAGCGTACCCAGCACACAGGTCCACGCGGCGCCGCCACTGATAGACGTTGCCGTCAGACCTGCAGGCAGGGTGTCCGTAATCGTGACCACGCCGCTGGTCGCGACCGAGCCGATGTTGTTGGGGGTCAGCGTGAACGTGACCGAGCCGCCGGGGTTGAAGGTCGTGCCGGCGTGCGTCTTGTCGATGGTCAGGTCCGGCAGCGGCGTATAGGTGTAGGTGACGGTGCCGGTGAGAGACGCCGACGTGACCTGGGTGGCCGAGGTGTTTCCACCTGTATTCCCAAGAAAGGTGGTGGATGACGTGCTCGCAGTGAGGGAAATGTTTCCTGTGCCGGTGAACTCGCTCAAGACTCCAGCCGCTGACACGGTCTCATCTGAAGTTCCTGCCTTGACCAAGGCTCCACTTGTCGTGGCGCCACCGGCCGCAAGGGCATACGCAAATGCATTTGACAGCAGCGTGACAGCAGGGCTGGAAAACCCGGAAGTCCCGTTTTGCACCGTCAGGCTGACTTGAGTTCGCGCGGTCCCGCTCGATGGAGTCGCGGCGTTGTTCTGCACAGTGAGGACCGTCGACATGGACGCACTGAGCTGGAGCCTTACGCTGGTCAGCGTTCCGAGGGACGAGTTGAACTTGGGAAACGTGAGGCTGTTCGTCCAGTCTGTCAGCGTGGCCGCGATGGGCGTCGTTGTGGTGTGCGGACCATCCGTGGCAGCCATGGCGGCGCCCGCGGTCACGATTACCATCGCCGCCGCCGCCGCAAAGAGTCGTCGAAGTCTCACGCTCGGATAGCCTCTCATTTGGGAATAAACGGAACTACGGAAGCATGATTGAGGCCATACCTCGGCATTTAGTCACTGTATTCGCAGACTTGCGAGAATCCGTGCAGCACCGGGCAAAATGGGCCAGAAACTGACGCGATCTGGGCAAGAACGCGGGTATTGGCACAGGCGCCCTGGCCCGCTCCGTCAATTGACTGACGATTAGTCGCCCAATATGCGGATGACTAGTCATCTCTTGGTCAGACTTAAAGAGTCAGGCGGGCAGGAATCTCTGCAGGCGACTTCCCGTGGGCCGGACCCGGAGGTGCTGAAACGGTCCCCGGCCCTGCCACTGTGCCGAGTTGACGGGAGCACTGGACCCAGCACCAGCGGACCGACAAATCAGTCGCGCATTTTCCAGAATGAACACATTTGTTCCAGGCAGCGCTCGCCCGAGCGCCGGGACTCTGCCCGTGCCCCATCACCTCACGCAGACAGTGCCCGGCCATTTGGAAAAGAGGGAGCCGATTCGACACATATGTTCAGATACAGCCAGTAAGGAACAAATTGGTACCACGGCTGGACTTGGGCCCTATTCCTTCACTTTTGTTCGTAAACGGTAGATTCACGAACAAAAATGAAGATCTTCTGGATTGTGGCTCGCCAGACCTCCATGGCCCTGCCCTTGCCTCTCATCGCTGGAGCGCCAGCGGAACTGGTTCCCTGGACGCGTTGTGACGAGGAGAGATTGCGATGAATCAAGCCGATACGGCATGGATGCTGGTGTCCACGGCACTGGTGCTGCTGATGACACCGGCCCTGGCGTTCTTTTACGGAGGGCTGGTCCGTGCGAAGAACGTCCTGAACACCATGATGATGAGCTTCATCTCGCTGGGC
>JAKFYA010000339.1 GCA_021731095.1 Acidobacteriota bacterium
CAGGTCCGTGCCGCGCGCGGCGTAGAGGCAGAGATACCAGAGGCCGTCCGCCGTCAGCCGGCTGCGATCGCACGCGTGACAGAACGGTTCGGTGGTGGACGAGATGATGCCGAAGACGGTGCCGTCGTCGAGACGGAACCGATCGGCTGGCGCCGAATTCGTCTCAGCAATCGCTGTCACCGGCCCCAGCTGCGCGGCAATGCGCGTCAGCATCTCCTGGCGTGGGACCACCCGTGACATGGCCCACTGGGTGGCGCCACCCACATCCATGTACTCGATGAAGCGCACCTCCGCACCCACGCGCTGGCCGAAGGTCAGCATCGGCACCAGCTCGTCATCGTTCACGCCGCGCATGATGACCGTGTCGAGCTTGAGCCCGGGAAAGATGGGGGCGGCGGCGTGAATGCCGTCCAGCACGCGGTCCAGATCATCCGCGCGTGTCAGGGCTCTGAAGCGGTCGTGGTGCAGGGTGTCCAGGCTGACGGTCAGCCGGTGCAGCCCCGCGTCCCGGAGTGACGTGGCCATCCCGGCCAGCAGCACCCCGTTGGTCGTGAGCGCCAGATCGTCCAGGGCGGATTTGGCGGAGAGCCCGGCAATCAGCGTGGTGAGGTCACGCCGCAGCAGTGGTTCGCCTCCGGTGAGGCGCACCTTCGTCACGCCGAGTGAGAGGAAGACATCGACCAGACGATCGATTTCCTCGAAGTGCAGCAGGTCCTCGCGCGGCAGCCACACGTAGTCCTGCTCCGGCATGCAGTAGCTGCAGCGCAGGTTGCAGCGGTCCGTGACCGACAGGCGGAGGTTCCGGAGCGGGCGTCCGAATGCGTCAGGCAGCATGGGGCACCCGTCCGGTGTCAGGCTAGGGACACTGGGCCGCGATGGACTCCAACGCCATCACGTTGACGTGGGTGTCCTTCGGCCCCCGGATGAGCAGTCCCTTGACCATCAGCTTGTGCCCCTTGAGCGCGTCGGGTTTCGGGTAGATATCGAGCAGGCGGATGGTCCCAGACCCCAGCGGACGCTTTTCGGCCGCCTTCGCATCGGCCTTCACGTCGTCCATCGTGCTGACCATCGGGTCGGTCGCGCTGGTCACCTTCCAGTCTGCTCCGTCCTCGACGAGACAGCCGAGCACTTCGATCATCGCGCCGGATGGCGGAGGCTCGGGCCCGTTCTTGCCCACAATCATCAGATCGCTCAGAGCGCCCGGCGCCAGGGTCAGCTCCGACTTGCCAGGCGGAAATCCATTGGCCGCCAGGAGCAACGTGATGATGTCCAGTTTCTCGGCGTCGGTGGCGACGAACTCTTCGCCGGGGGGCATCCGTTCCTTCACCTTCTTGAACAGGCGCTCAACCGACCGGGAGCCCCAGTTGCGACTGAAGTTTCCGCCGATGAGGGAGGGGCCGTCACCACCGGTGAGGTCTTCGCCGTGGCAGTGGGCGCATCGGGCCAGATAGTTGGTGCGACCCCGCTCGACCTGCTCCACGGTGAAGGCGCCGCTCCAGATCTTGGGGAGCGGCTTGTCGCCGGTTTGTGCCGAGGCGGCCCAGGCCAGGCCGAGGCCGGCCACGACCGCTGCCAGTGCAACGGACTTTCGGAAATTTGGCGTCATGGTCAGACCCAAGTAGACCATAGGCCGGTAGCGCTGTCACCCGGGCACAGCCGCGGGCGGCAGTACCTCAGGTCTCGACGGTAGGCCAGAGGGCCGACGCTATAATCGCGACGCTGATGCCAAGAATTCTTGTGACCAACGACGACGGGGTGTACGCCGAGGGGATTGCCAGGCTGGCCGAGGCGATGGCCCTGCTGGGCGAGGTCACGGTGGTCGCGCCGCTGGGCGAAGCCAGCGCCGTCGGCCATGGGCTGTCCATTGCCAGACCGCTGCGGCTGGGTCGTGTGCGAGACGGTGTCTATTCCGTCGACGGCACCCCGACGGACTGCGTGAATGTCGCCATCACGCACGTCATGCCCGAGCGGCCAGATTTGATCGTGTCCGGCATCAATACGGGCTGGAATGTCGGCGACGACGTGACCTATTCGGGCACCGTTGCAGGCGCCCTGGAGGGTGCCCTGCTGGGCATTCCGAGCATCGCCGTGTCGACCGAGCGGCATCGCGGCGTCGAATACAACTTCGCCCCTGCCGCCACCGCCGCTGTCGCGGTCGCCCGACTGGTGCTGGAGCGGGGGTTGCCACGTTTCACCTTGCTGAACGTGAACGTACCGTTCGCTCCGAAGCACGGATTCCGCACAACCGTTCAGGCGCGGAGGAATCACGTCACGACCGTCGGACTCCGGCATGATCCCCGCAATCGGCCCTATTACTGGATTGAAGAAGGGCTCGATGACTGGGAGCCGCACGACCAGTCCGACTATCAGGCCGTGCGTGATGGCTACATCTCGATCACCCCGCTCCAGCCTGACATGACGGCCCATGACGCGCTCGCATTCGTAGACAGCCTGGCCCTTCCAGAGGAGGAGCCGGTCGTCTGAGTTGTGCTAATATCAACTTCTTGTCGGGGCGTGGCTCAGCCTGGTAGAGCACTCGGTTCGGGACCGAGGGGTCGCTGGTTCGAATCCAGTCGCCCCGACCACAGATTCAGAAGGCCGGACATCCTCAGGGGTGTCCGGCCTTTTTCATTGGTGCCGAACCCTGGGGTCAGCCGGCACGACACGGGAATCCCGGCCTGCAGACGCGTCAGCCGGCGGACGCGTGGCGTCATAGCCAGTCGGGCAGTCTGTTGGCAGCCGGTAGAGGATGGTGGTCTCGTAGCCCACGTCCATCGGATGTCCCAGCGGACCGAGGAGGTGGAGGTGGTTCGGCGCAGGCGTGAAGACGCCTGCGACATGGCGCACCGCACACGCATACCCAGGTGGGACGGGATCGGCTGCCGGCCAGAACAGGAAGCGCAGCCCATCGCTGGTGCCGTGCTGGTGGAGGGCCGGAGAGACCGCGTCGGGAGCGTAGGCGGGGACCCACCGCGCCCAGTCCGCGTGGCTGTCCGGGTCCACCGCCCGGTAGTGTGAGCCGCTCCGCTCGACCGGAAAGAAGTAGGGCGCAATGGGGCCGGCCACTGTGGAGCCTGTCGGCACGTGGCTGGCGATGAAGGCATTCAGCGGACCCACGTCGCGCGCGTGCCAGGTGGCCGCGATGCGGGCGACGTGCAGACCGAACAGTGCCGCGTCGCACACCAGCAGACACGCGATACCGGTCCGCACGACGCGAGGCGACAGCCCGGACCAGCGGCGCGAGAGACCGACGGCCACCACCAGCATGGGCACGGCATAGTAGAGGCTGAAGGCAAAGGTGTAGGACGTCAGCGTGACCATGGCCACGAAGGTCAGCCAGACGGTCAGCAGGGCAAACGCCACGGGCAGGACGTGCTGCCGTGCCTCGCGGTCCGGCCGCCAGAGTTGACGGAGGGCCAGACCTGCCCCGGCCATGGCCGCGAGCGGGGTCACCACGGCGGTCCAGTTGAATGCCCAGTAGCGGGTTGCGTGGGGGAGCACGGCCACGTCGGTATCCTCCCGCGTCAGGATGTAGGCGTGATACCGCACCCAGGCGACCACATCACCATGCGACCATGCGGTCCATGCCAGCAGGAGGCCGGTGAGTGCCGCCAGCGCAGTCATCGTCATCACACCGGCTCGCGCCTCGGCCCCCTCCCGTTGCCAGAACAAGGGGACTACCGCCGCGGCCCCGAAGAAGATCGCGACAAACGGATAGGTACGCGGCGTGGACAACGTCGCCAGGGCGAGCAGGACGCCAGTGGCCAGCCCATGTGCCACGGGGCCGCCCGGACGGCCATGCAGTCCCCGCACGAAGGCCGCCATCGCGCCCAGTTCGAAAGCCACGGCCAGCGGGTGCATCGTGCCACTGCCCATCTGCCGGTTGACCTCTGGCGCGAGCAACAGCAGCGTCACACACCAGAGCGCCCGACCGGGCGTGCGGCACAGACTGTGCGCCAGCCAGGCGGCCGCACCCAGCAGCAGCCACGTGTTCACCAGGCCCGCCAGTCGGGAGGTCATGAGGGTTACGCCCAACGCGTCGAAGGACGTGGCCTTCACCCAGAAGAACACGGGGCCATAGAACGGAATGTGATCGATGGCGGTGGGGGAGTTCCAGTACATCGTCGGCACGCCGACGCCGGACACCTGTTCCGCGCGTGCAATCGATGAATAGAACTGGGCGTCTGGTGTCGGGGTTGGCACGCGCCGCAGCGTCACGAAGCCCTGCCCGGCCATCACGAGGCAGATGGCGAGGAGCCAGGGGCGACCGAGCCTGAATCGAAGGCCCGGTCCGCCCTGTGTGCGACGTGCGGCGACCGCGGCGTGACCTGGCATCTGGTGCCAGTGATCTTCCTGAATCAGTGACCCTCGCCGCCATCCGCGCGAGGCACTAGGCTCTACGGGTGATAGCGATCATCCAGCCACGGCTCGGCGGTGTCCGAATAGCCGCGGCGTTCCCAGAAGCCGCGACGGTTCTCGGGCATGAACTCGATGCGGCGAATCCACTTGGTGCCCTTCCACGCATAGAGCTTCGGCGTGATCATCCGGCACGGGCCGCCATGTTCCCGTGGCAGCGGCTGGCCCTCCCAGTGGTGCACCAGCAGCACGTCGTCCTCAACCGCCCGCGCCAGTGAGAGATTGGTGGTGTAGGGCTCGCCCGAGCCCGGGTCGTGGTCGTACCCGGTACACATCACCCACGTGGCGTCGTCCTCTGGCACCACCAGTTCGGCCAGCGTCCGGAAGCGCACGCCCTGCCAGCGGTTGTCCAGCCGGCTCCAGGTGGTCACGCAGTGGAAGTCGCTGACGTCTTCGGCCTGAGGCAGCGCCAGGAACTGATCCCAGGTGAGGGTGACCGGATTCGCCACGTGGCCGCCGAACTCGAGTCGCCAGGTGTCGAGCGGCACGGTCGGGGTGTCGCCCAGATCCAGCACCGGCCAGTTGGGCACCTTGCGCTGACCCACGGGAATGGCCGGCATGCCGTGGCGGTTCCGGGGGCCGGAGCCGTTCGGCTCCCGCTGCAACGTGGGGGGCAGGTCAGCCCTCAGCGTGCGCTGGCGTTCGAGGTACCGGAGGCGACGTTCGACAAGGGACGGTGCGTCAGTCATGAGTGGCCTTCGCCTAGTGTATTGTGCGTCTGGTGAAGGCGGCGCGCGACCAGCGAACCAGAGTGCCGGGTGCCAGAGTGGTCTGGGTGCTGGCGACGGCTTTCATCGTCTACGGCACGATGCTGCCGTTCGAGCCGGCTGCGGACGGGTCGGTCGTCTGGGCCAACCTCTCGCGCATTCCGTTGAATCCGTTCATCTCCCCGGACACGGGCGACTGGATTGCGCTGCCGGACCTCCTGCAGAACCTGCTGCTGTTCCTGCCGTTCGGCCTCGGGGCGGCCCTCAGCCTGCAGGCCGGCGAACGGACATCCACGGGTCGCGTGGTCGGTCTCGCGCTGGCACTCAGCGCCACGCTGGAAGCGTTGCAGCTCTTCACGACCAGTCGCGTCTCTACACCGGCGGACGTGCTGTTGAACACCGCCGGCGCCTGGGTTGGCGCGCTCGCCGCGCCGGCCGTGCTGGCGGTTGGGATGCGGGTGCTGCAGGCGCCGCGCACGACACGCTGGGTGCGCCAGCCCGCCGCCTGGCCTGCGTGCCTGGCTGTGGTGCTTCTTGCCGCGGCAGCGCTCCTGCCGCTGGATGTCACCATCGACCCGTGGTTCGTGGGATGGAAAGCGCGTCTCTGGTGGATGGCACCCTGGCAACTGGCCGGTGTTCGAAGTGAACCGCTGGCGCTCGTCCGCGCAGCCATCTCAGCGCTTCTGTGGGCGCGCTGGGCCGGCCAGGCGGGTGAACCCAGGCCCGGCCTTCACGCGGTGCTGGTGATCGGTTGCCTTGTGCTGGCCCTCGAACTGGCACAGTTCGGCATCGAGTCACGCATGCCCGGTGTGGGAGGCCTGGTCGCCGGATGGCTCGGCGTGGTCGCGGGCGCGGGACTGGCCGAATCGCGTCTGTCTTCCGTGGCATGGCGCCGGGTTGGGTTGGTGTGCGCCTGGGCGGCCATGGCGTGGCTGGCCAGTACCGCCGCGCAGTGCGACCTGCGCGAGTGGACCCTGACGGGAGCTGTTCTCGGCGGGTTGCTGGCCGCAGACCGTCGCCCGGGCTGGCAGACACTGGGGCTGGTCGCCGTGGCGTGCGGCGGCATGCTTGGGGTCCTGCTGCTGTGGCAGGCCTCGCGTGCGGCCGTGCCGTTCGACGGCCTGTCCCTCCTGGTGGGCACACTCGGCGCGGCGGCCGGCGCCTGGGCGCTGACCATCGGCCGGCAGCGAGCTCAGCGCGTGGACGGGTGCTGGACGAGCCTCGAACCGATGGCCAGGTAATCCAGGTTGCCCTGCAGAAAGGCCCGGATGGCATCTTCCGGGCTGCAGACAATCGGCTCTTCGTGCATGTTGAAGCTGGTGTTGATGACGCAGGGAATCCCGGTCAGCGCCCGGTACTCGTGGAGCACACGGTAGTAGCTGGGATTGGACTGCTCGGTCACCAGCTGCGGTCGCGCGGTGCCATCAACGTGCACGGCCGCCGGAGACTCGCGCTTCATCCGCTCCGTGCAGTCGAAGGTCACGGTCATGAACATCGCGGCATACTCGGCGCCGTCCATGTTCAGGTAGCAGTCGTGCCGGTTCTCGAACAGCGTGGCCGGCGCGAAGGGCATGAACTCGGTGCGGCCGAGGCGCTGGTTCAGCCACTGGTTCACGGCGGGCTCTTTCGCGTGGTACAGGATGGACCGGTTGCCCAGCGCGCGCGGGCCGTACTCCATGCGGCCATCAAAGCGGGCCACCACCTTGCCATCGGCAATCAGGCGCGCGATCACTGGCTCGATCGGTGTGTGGACCACCGCCTCCAGTTGCGCGCGCTGGAGGGCGGCGTCAATCTCGGCCTCGGTGTAGCCGGGGCCCCAGTAGACGTTGTCGAGTGGGCGGCACACGCTGGCCCCGTCATAGGCCATCAACGCCGCGCCTGTGCCGCAGCCGCCATCACCCATGTTCGGGTGCACGAAAATCCGGTTCACGCCTGGCAGGGCCTTCAGTCGCTGATTCAGCTTCACGTTGGCGACCACTCCGCCCGAGAGGACCAGATCGGTCAGACCGGTCTGCTTCAGGTAGTGCCCGACATACTGCGTCGCGACGACCTCGAGGACGTGCTGATAGGCGGCCGCCACATCGATCTTCGGAAACTCGGAGGTCAGCAGGCGCGCGAAGTACGGGTTGTTGCTCTCAAGAATCCGGAAGCTGCCCGGCTCCTGTTCGATGCGCGACAGCAACACCTCGCTCAACAGCGCCGGGTCCCCGTACGCGGCCAGGCCGACCACCTTGCCCTCGTGGCGACCGGCCGTGAGGCCGAGC
>JAKFYA010000387.1 GCA_021731095.1 Acidobacteriota bacterium
CGTCTACATCGTGAATGCCGGCAGTGCAGAAGTGTCGACGCCAGGCATCCGGACCAACCTCATCCCGAAGCAGGGTGGCAACCAGGTGAAGGGCCAGGTCATGGGCATCTTCGCCAATGGCTCCACGCAGGGCTCAAACCTGACCGACGATCTCATCAAGAAGGGCTTTGCCGGCGCCGCAGGCCTGGCCAAGCAGTACGACGTCAACCCGAGCATCGGCGGGCCCATCCTCAAGGACAGGCTCTGGTTCTTCGGGTCCTACCGGAAGTGGGCCTACAACAACGAGATCCTGGCGGTGAAGAAGGCCGATGGTTCGCCGTTCACGGATACCAACGTCAGTCAGGCGATTCCCGTCCGCCTCACCGGGCAGATCACGCCCAAGCACAAGCTCACCGGTGCCATGGAGAAGACCGGCAAGGAGCGTCTCTACAGCGGCATTGAAAGCGGCCTGGTCGAATTGAAGGCGGCTGGCTGGCAGGCCGTGCGTCAGCACTACTACATGCAGGGCAAGTACACCGGCACCATCACCAACCGGATGCTGGTGGAGGCGGGGCACTCCTTCACGCGGCACGATCTGCCGAACAAGTACCAGCCAGAGGTCGCCGTCTCGGAGGTCTTTCCGTTCGGCGACATTGCCAAACGCGATCTGGTGTCGGGACGGACCTGGAATTCGTCGGGCAACAACCAGCTCGTGAGCTGGTGGAACTACTACACGATGGGTGGGGTGTCCTATGTGACAGGCGCGCACTCGTTCAAGGTGGGTATCCAGCAGCGGAGCGGCAAGTCGAACGTGTTCGAGCCGAACACCAATGGCAGCCTCGTCCAGCAGTACCGCGGAACCGACCCGAACTCCACGGCGCTCTACCGGGGCGGCGTGCCGGTGTCGGTGCAGATCAAGGCCCAACCCATCAATGCGCAGACGAGCCTGGACTGGGACCTGGGCGTCTATGGCCAGGACACGTGGACGATGAAGCGGCTGACGCTGAACCCGGGCGTCCGGATGGACTACTTCGCCGGGCATGTGCCTGGACAGACGGCCCCGGCTGGGCGCTTCCTTCCAGCTCGCACGTTCGAGGCGGTCACGAATCTGCCGACCTGGACCGACGTGTCGCTGCGACTCGGTGCGGCCTATGACCTGTTCGGCAATGGCAAGACGGCCCTGAAGGGCAGTGTGGGTCGCTTCATGCAGCAGGAGGCGCTCGGCTTCATCGAGAACTTCAACCCGCAGCTCGCGGGCAGCGCTACCGGCGCGCGGCTCACGGATACGCGCATCTGGACTGACTCCAACGGTAACGACATTGCCGAAGAGAACGAGCTGGGTCCGACCACCAACTCGAGCTTCGGCCTGGCGCGGACCCGGTTCCCGAACCCGGACATCGAGCGGTCGTGGCAGATGCTCTACAACGTGACGCTGCAGCACGAGCTGCGTCCGGGGCTCGGCATCAACTTCGCCTACAACCGCCGCGAGTACTACGACATGGCGTGGACCGACAACCAGGCCGTGAGTCTGAGCGACTACACGGCAGTACCCGTGGCGGACCCGCGGGGCAATGGCCGTACGCTGAACGTCTACAACATCGCGGCGGCGAAGCAGAGCCAGGTCAACGATCTGGATACGAACTCACCGAACAACTGGCGTCACTACAACGGCTTCGACCTCGGCTTCAACATGCGGTTGAAGGGCGGGGCGACGCTGTCAGGTGGCACCTCCACCGGCCGCTCGGTGGCGTTCCTCTGCGACCTCGAGAACCCGAACGGCACGCCGGCCAACCTCAGCCTGCCGCGACTCGACTTCTGCGACGAGACGAAGTTCGACATCCCGATGCTGACCACCTTCAAGATGTCGGGCAGCTACACGTTGCCCTACGGCGGCGTCCGTATCAGCACGGTGTTCCAGGACCAGCCTGGCGACGAGAAGGTGCAGTCAGTGGTGGTGGCCCGCTCGGCAGCCGTGCCGCTGACGCTGGCCTCGATCACGACGCGCGTGAACGAGCCCGGCAGCGTCTACTACGACCGTGTCCGGACCTGGGACCTGAGTTTTGCGCGGCCGGTGTCCTTCGGGCGGGTCAAGATTTCGCCCAAGGTGGACCTGTTCAACATTCTCAACGCCAACCCGGTCACGGCCGAGGTGCTGACCTTTGGCGCCTCGCTGGGCCGGCCGACCAGCATCCTGAACCCGCGTCTGATGCGGCTCGGGCTGACGGTCGAGTTCTAGACCTCTTGAAGCGGGCCGGGCGCGCGAGCGTCCGGCCCGCCTACGGTAGACTAACGTTCTGCATGGCTGTCCCTGCCAAGTCTCCTGTCTCGTCTTCTCCCCGCCTCTGGGCCCTGTGCCTGGCCGCATGGGTCGTTCCTGGCGCGGGTCACATGCTCCAGGGGCGCACCGGCCGCGGCCTGGTGTTCTGCGTGACCCTGGTGACCATGTTCGCCACCGGCCTCTGGCTGGAGGGGCGCCTGTTCGCGTTCGATCTGTCGGATCCGCTGGTTGCGCTGGCTGCGGTGGCGGATGTCGGCATCGGGCTGCCGTACCTGGTGGCGCGCGGACTCGACGTCGGCGGTGGGCGAGTGGTGGCGGTCACCTTCGAATACGGAAACGCATTTGCCATCGTCGCCGGCCTGCTGAACATGCTGGTGGTGCTCGACGCGCACGATACGTTCCGGGGGCACCGATGACCTCCCACCTCGGCCTGATGGTGCTGTTCTCAGGGTTTGTGTCGGTCGTCTTTGCGGCCCTGACGCATGACGAACCGGCTGCGCAGGTGCGCGCGGGCCTCCGGATGTTTGCCACCTTCGTCGGGGCGGGGTTTGCCCTCGGCTGGGTGCTGTACCTTTTTCCGCTCTGAGCCGCGTGAACGGCCAGTTCCGACGCTGGGCGCCTGTGGCTGCCTACATGGCAGGCATCTTCCTCCTGTCTTCTGTGTCCCGGGTTCCGCAGGCACCGTCCGGCACCGACAAGGTGGTGCATGTGGCGCTCTACGTCGGACTCGCCCTGACGTGGCTGCGCGCGTTGGCCGACGGGCTTCGCGGGCCGTTCTCTGCGGGGCAGCTCGTGCTGGCGGTGGTCCTGACGGTCGCGTACGGCGCCAGTGACGAGTTCCACCAGCGCTTCGTGCCGAACCGCTCCTCCGATGTGATGGACCTGGTGGCTGACGCGGGCGGCGCGTGCATCGCCGCAGCAGGCTGCAAGGCGTGGAGTATAATTTCCTCTCGAAAAACATGACTTTTGACAACCTTCTCCTCGATCGCGACGGCGCCCTTGCCGTTGTCACCATCAACCGCCCGAAAGTGCTCAACGCGCTCAACGGCGCCACTCTTGCCGAGCTCGAGCAGGCTTTCTCCGCGCTCCAGGCCGATGCCTCCGTCCGCGTGGTCATCGTGACCGGCGCAGGCGAGAAGTCGTTCGTCGCTGGCGCCGACATCTCGGAGCTGGCTGCGCAGACAGCGGCCAGTGCCCGCGAGCTGGCGCTGCGCGGACAGCGCGTGTTCGGGCTCATCGAGAACCTGGGCAAGCCGGTGATCGCGGCGGTGAACGGATTTGCGCTCGGTGGTGGTTGCGAGCTGGCAATGGCATGCACCATCCGGCTGGCGGCCGACACGGCCCGCTTCGGGCAGCCCGAAGTCAACCTCGGTCTCATTCCCGGCTATGCCGGTACGCAGCGCCTGCCGCGCCTGGTCGGCAAGGGCATCGCCCTCGAGCTGTTGTTGACCGGCCGCCAGGTGAAGTCCGAGGAGGCTGCGCGGATCGGCCTGGTGAACCGCGTGGTGCCGGCGGCCGACCTGCTGACCGAGGCCCGGGCATTGGCCGCAGAGCTGGCCAGGAAGCCGCCGGTCGCCATGCAGTACATCCTGGATGCCGTGCACCGCGGGCTTGATTCAGCCATGCGGGAGGGCGAGCGTCTGGAGGCGACCGCGTTCGGGCTGGTGTCGGCCACCGACGACATGCGCGAGGGCACCTCGGCGTTCCTCGAGAAGCGCCAGGCCGAGTTCACGGGTCGCTAGGCCGACGAACGCCTGGAGGCGATGCCCATGCAGGAAATTCACGGGTCAGGCGTCGCCACCGGGTGCCGCGTGGCCGTCATCGTGTCCCGCTTCAACAGCGACATCACCGAGGGGCTCCTCGCCGGAGCCCGTGAGGCGCTGGCCGAGGGCGGAGTCGCTGAGGATACGGTCACGCTCATCCGGGTTCCCGGTGCCTTCGAGTTGCCGTTGGCCGCGCTGGACGCAGCCGCGACCGGCCAGTTCGATGCCGTGGTCTGTCTGGGCTGTCTGATCAAGGGCGACACCATGCACTTCGAGTACATCGCGACGGCCGCAACCAATGGCATCGCCGAGGCGGCGCTGACCAGCGGTGTGCCGATGGGCTTCGGGCTGCTCACGACGCTCACCGATGAGCAGGCGGAAGTACGCTCGCGCCCCGGGCGGGAGAACAAGGGTCGCGAGGCGGCCCAGGCGGCACTGGAGATGGTGTTGATTGGGCGGCGGTTGGCCGAAAGTGCCGGAGCTGCGGCCCGATGAGCAGGGCCACAGCAGAGAAGCGCCCGACGGGCGGTCCGCGGCGTGATGCCAGGCACCGCGGCCGCGAAGCGGCAGTCCAGATGCTGTACCAGTGGGAACTGGCTGGTGGGCCGGTGGCCGCGGTCGTGGATGCCTTCTGGACCCAGGCGCCGGTCGAGGACCCCGAAGCCCCGGCGCTGGCGCCGCCAGCGCCCCGCATTCAGGCCTTCGCCGGGCGTCTGGTCGAGGGCGTGGCCGGTGCAGTCGAGCGGCTTGATCCGATGCTGTCCGAGGCGGCCAAGCACTGGCGCCTCGAACGGATGGCGACGGTCGACCGCATCATCCTTCGTCTGGCGGTCTGGGAATTCCTGCACGAGCCGGACACACCGGCCCGCGTGATCATCAACGAAGCGCTCGAGCTGGCCCGGACGTTCAGTACGGATGACGCCGTGCGCTTCATCAACGGGATGCTGGACGGCATCCGCCGGAATCTCGAACGCGAATGAGCGAGCCGCAGGAATCCGATCAGATCGTGCAGCGCCGGGCCAACCTCGAGGAGCTCAAGGCGCTGGGCATTGATGTCTACCCCCGCCGGTTTGACGCCGAGGCCACGGTCGAGTCGGTGGTCCAGACGTACGGCGACCGCACGGGCGAAGCGCTCGAGGCGGAGCAGCCGACGACCCGCACCTGTGGGCGAATCCTCACGATCCGAAGCTTTGGCAAGGCGAATTTCCTGGTCCTGTCAGACGGCAAGACCCGGATTCAGGTGTATGTCCGCAAGGACTCGATGTCCGAGGCGGACTTCCGCATCTTCTCGCTCCTCGACTTCGGCGATTGGGTCGGTGTGTCCGGACGGCTGTTCCGGACCAAGACCAACGAGCTGACCATCTGGGCCTCCAGCCTGACGTTCCTGTCGAAGTGCCTGTTGCCGTTACCGGAGAAGTTTCACGGCCTCCAGGACGTCGAAATCCGGTACCGCCAGCGGTATCTCGACCTGATCGTCAGCCCTGAATCGCGTCGCGTCTTCGAGATCCGCAGTCGGGTCGTCACGGCGATCCGGGAGTTCCTCACGACGCGCGGCTTCCTGGAAGTCGAGACGCCGATGATGCAGCCGATGGCTGGCGGCGCGCTGGCCCGCCCGTTCGTGACGCATCACAACGCACTCGACCTGCAGCTCTACATGCGCATCGCGCCAGAGCTGTATCTGAAGCGTCTCACCGTGGGCGGCATCGAGAAGGTGTTCGAGATCAATCGCAACTTCCGGAACGAGGGCATCTCGACCCAGCACAATCCCGAGTTCACGATGCTCGAGTTCTACTGGGCCTATGCCGACTACGAGGCGCTGATGACGCTGACGGAGTCTCTCCTGCCGGAGGTGGCCCGCAAGGCCATCGGCGGTGAGGAGGTGGTGTTCGGCGAGCACACCATTTCCCTCAAGCCGCCCTTCCGCCGGCTGTCACTGCGGGAAGGCGCGCGCGCGGCGGCGGAGGCGAAGCTGGGTGAATCCATTCCGCCAGCAGCCATGCGCGATCGCGAGGCCGTGGCCGCCCTGGCGCGGAAGCTGCACCTCGAGGTGACGCCGTCCATGGGCGCTGGCAAGATCACGTCTGAGATCTTCGAGGCCCTCTGCGAGGATGACCTGATCCAGCCGACCTTCGTCTACGACTTTCCGACCGAGGTGTCGCCACTTTCCAAGCAGCGGGCGGACGATCCCGACACCGTCGAGCGGTTCGAGATGTACGTCGCCGGTTTCGAATTGGCCAACGCGTTTTCCGAGCTGAACGACCCGGTGGAGCAGCGCCGCCGCTTCGAGGACCAGCTGCGGGGCCGCGCGGGAGGCGACGACGAGGCGCACCAGATGGACGAGGACTACATCCGCGCGCTCGAATATGGCATGCCGCCGGCTGGTGGCGAGGGCCTGGGCATCGACCGTCTGGTCATGCTGCTCACGGGCAGCCAGTCCATCCGCGACGTCATCCTGTTCCCCTTGATGCGGCCGCGGTAGGGTGCGGGTCGAACTCTTCATCGCTCTCCGCTATCTCCTGGCGCGCCGCCGCCAGGCATTCATATCCCTGATCTCCCTGATCTCGACGGCGGGTGTGGCCGTCGGTGTGATGGCGCTCGTGATTGCCCTGGCCCTGATGACGGGCCTCCAGGGTGAATTGCGCGACCGCCTGCTCGGTGCCACCGCGCATGTCTACGTCTGGCGCACGGCGCCGACGGGCGTCGTGGACTATCAGGCCGATGCGGCCGCGCTCACGAAGGTGCCGGGCGTGGTTGGCGCGGCGCCGGCCATTGTCGACAAGGCGCTGGTCAGCACCGAGAGCGGGTCGCAGTTCATCACCATCAAGGGCATCGACCCGGCACTCGAGCGGGGCGTCACAGACATCGAACGGTCGATGAAAGAGGGTCGGCTCGAGGCGCTGATCCCGTCGGGCGACGGTGGCCTTCCAGGCATCCTGCTGGGCCGCGAGCTGGCGTCGGCGCTCGGGGTGAAGGTGGGGCAGGAGGTGACCGTCCTGACCCCTCAGGGGACCCTGTCGCCGATGGGCGTGATGCCGCGACCCCGTCGCGCCCGAGTCGTCGGCATCTATGCCCTGGGCATCTACGAGTTCGACTCGGGGTATGGCCTGGTCTCCCTGGAGTTCGCCCGTCGGCTGACGGGGCGGGAGAGTGTCGAACTGCTCCAGTTGCGGGTGACCGACATCTACGACGCCCCGGCCGTCGCTGCCCGCATCTCCGCATCGCTCAGCAAGGACTTCATCGCGCGGGACTGGACCGACATGAACCGGCAGCTCTTCTCGGCGCTGGGCCTCGAGAAGCTGGCCCTGTCGATCACCATTGGCCTGATCGTCATGGTGGCCGCGTTGAACATCA
>JAKFYA010000084.1 GCA_021731095.1 Acidobacteriota bacterium
ATGCTGAACATCGAATCGTTCGAGCGTGGCGCCAACTTCCGGCAGACCCGACGCATCAGCCAGCCTCCGACGCTGGAGGACTTTGCATCGCTCCGGCTGTCCGACGACGACGTGGCAGACCTGCGGACCTGCCGCGTCGGCAACTGCAAGGTGCAGCTGTCAGCGGCGGCGCTTCAGCGGGTGCGGCGCGAGGTCGACTGGCGCGCGCCGGATCATCGGGTGGTGGCCGAGCAGGTGGCGCGCCACCTCGCCGTGGACTATGTCACCAGCTACCTGGCCGGCGGGAATGCGGCGCTCGCGGTCTATCGTGATGCCGAGCGCCCCACCTTCGTCGAAGTCGAACTGCGCGGATTGGTGGACCGGTTGCCGAACCTGACAACCTTCATGCCCGAGGTCCGCGCGTATCTGCTCGGCTTCCCGGCCGAGGCACTGGCGGGCTCGCGATCGCTCCTCTACTGGCAGGAAACAGACTTCGGTCTCAAGCCGACGGTGCGCATCAGCCACCTCACCGTCGTCGAGCGTGAGGAAGGCATGGTCGTCGCCTCGAAGATGCTCTATGCCAGTCACTACTTCTGGACCGGTCTCGAGCTGCGCGTGCTGTTGCCAGACCCGGCCCGTGGTCCCGGCTTCTGGTTCATCACGGTCACCCGGACCCGCTCCAATGGGCTGACCGGCTTCAGGGGTGCGCTCATCCGGCGCGTGGTGCGCAGCGAGGCCGAAAAAGGCACGCTGACCGCGCTGCGCTCGACCAAACTGCGAATGGAGAGGAGAATGAACCCATGACACCGCTTCATCTCCGCTGGGTCCACATGGTGCACGCCCTCCGGCAGTTCTTCGGCGGCTTCTTCAAGCCGGCGCCAGGCGGGTGCGCGGGCGACCCCGCTGCCGTCGAATTCGACATCCGTCAGCGCCGCGACAGCTGACGCACGTCAAACCGGCCGGTCTGCCGGCCCTGGTGCCCGACGCCCTACTGCAGCAGTGCGCTGGTGGTCAGGCGCTGCTCGATATCCGCAATCACCTCGTTGTACGCAGGGGCACCGACACCGCCGAAGCGCTGCACGAACTCGGCCTCCGGCATGCGGTCGGCCAACCCGTCCAGCGCGGGCACGATGTCCGTGTCCATCAGCGTGGCCGCTGCGCGGGCCTGGATTGTGGCTGCCGACGTCCGGTCCAGCGCGTGCTGCCCGAAGAGGGTGCCGGCACGATCCGCCACGATATCCGTGAACGAGAAGCCGCTGCCGCCCCGCGAGTCGTCCACCTCCTTGTAGAGGCCGACGGCATTGGCCAATGGCGAGTCGGCGGTGGCGGCGAGGGCGGCCGAGATCATGAAGTGCTTCGGGAGGTCTTCGCGTCCGTGCAGCAGCAGGGTGCGCGGGATGGGGCGCGCCCACTCGCGGGCACCGGGCACGATGGCGCCCAGGCCCTTGCCGTTCACGTAGAAGGCCAGTGCCAGGATGGCCGCGCGATTCTCGCTGACGGCGTCGCCCGACCCGGCGCGCTCGTGTGCCAGCTGCATGAGGGGCGTCAGGACGGCGCTCAGCGGCGCGCGTCGTGGGAGACGCTCGACGACGTCGACAATCTGGTTGTTGTAGGCGCGCAGCCGGTCGGCATCATCCGCCGACAGGGCCAGGCTCCGGAGGCGGTCCGGCAGGGCATCGCTCCACTCGTACTCAACCCGAAGCAGTTCGTCGCCGATGGTGACCGAGCGGATGACATCCGACGCCACGCCGGCCGCCGGTTCGGGCCCCAGCTGTTTCACGGCATAGCGCAGGGCCAGCTTCGTCACCCAGTTCGGCACGGAGAGCCTGCCGATGCGCAGGTTCTCGACCAGCGGCATTGCCGAGGTTTCGCCCACCAGGGCCGACAGGTTGACCCAGGTGCCGAACAGGTTCTTGGGCACCGGCACGGAGAGCTGCACCGTGGCTTCCCGCGGCTGCAGCCGGATGTCGAGGCTGCCACGACCGAAGCGGCTGAAGGCATAGCCCGCGACTGCGCGGATGTCGTCGCCGGTCAGGACCACGGTGCGAAGCTGGCCGGGCCGGGACGAGCGCGGATCGTGCTCCAGCATCAACGCCTTGGCCCGCGCAATGGACTCTGGAGTCAGGGTGGTGGTGTCGCTGTTGGCGGGGTAGTCATCGATGGCGAGGTTGGCCGCCACGAAGGCCGCCAGAGGAATGCCGACGAAGACCAGGAGCGCGAGGAGGCTGAGGAGCTTCTTCATTGTTCGGAGAAAGGATTGTACGATCAGGCCATGACGTCTGAATCAGAACCTGTCTCCCCGTCTCTCTTCTGGCACCGTGAGCTGCCCCCCGTGAACGCGGAACCCATGGGGGAGCACACCGTGGAGGCGGTCAGCGCCCGCGTCGGCGGCCGGATTGCCCATGGTGACGAGATGTGGGGCCGCTGCTACGACGGGCTGATGGCGGCGGCGCGTGAGCGGCTGGTGCAGGAGATTGCCCGCCTCGAGGGCGATTACGCCCACATCATCGGCGAGTCGATCGACAGCCGGCACGACACCGGCACCGACGAGGCGTGGCTGCATGGCCGCTTCGACTATGTGCTCTACCGGCGCCCGACCTCGAAATAGCTGATGGCTGCCCCGGCTCGCGCGGCGGCGTCACGCGGCCAGACCCCGGCACCGACGGTGGTGCTCGTGGAGCCGGCGGCCCATCACGAGGCCGAGTTTCTGGCGGCGGTCGTTCGCAGTCGTCGCCTCCATGCCCGGTGGGTCACGCCGCCCGGCACCGCCGAGCAGTTCCGCCGGTTCGTGTCCCGGCTGTCAGACCCGTCCCATCGCGGACATCTGGTCTTCACCGAACGCGGAGATCTGGTGGGTGTGGCCGTGATCAGCGAGATGGTCCGCGGCGGGTTTCAGTCGGGCTACCTGGGCTACTACGCGTTCGAGCCCTGGGCGGGCCGCGGCTGCATGCGCGCCGCGCTTGATCAGGTGATCGGGCTCGCCTTCGGCACCTACGCCCTGCATCGCCTGGAGGCGAACATCCAGCCGGAAAATCTGAGGTCCCGCGCGCTCATCGAGAGCCTCGGGTTCCGCTGTGAAGGATTCTCTCCCCGCTATCTGAAGATCCGCGGCCGGTGGCGGGACCACGAACGCTGGGCGCTGACGGCCGAAGAGCGGCGACGCCCCACGCCGGCGGCTGTCAGGCGGAGGCCCGTGACGCGACGAGGGACGCGGGCCGGCTAGCACCGGCCCGCGCCGTCCTACATCTCCGAGGGCCAGCGCTTGTCGACCGGCTTGGCCGGGTCGGCGGTGATGGCGATGTCCGAGCAGTGGTGGTACGAGTACCCGCCGGGCTGGTTGTAGCCGTGCTCGGCCATGAACTGCACGACCTGCAGCGTGCACTTCTTGCAGGAGATGTTCGGCAGCTCGATGTCGGTCTCGTAGGTCTGCGGCGTCGTCGGACGCGTGTAGTGCATGAAGAGTCCGTCGGCGATGACTGGCAGCTGCGGCGGGCTCTGAATGACGGCCCAGGTCGAATAGACCCCCTTGTCGGTGTAGCGTTCTGCGGTCACCGGGTCTGGCGGCAGCTCGTTGCGCGAGTTCACCGACAGCGCCACCCGGTAGTGGCCCGGGTGATAGATCGTCTC
This sequence comes from Acidobacteriota bacterium, assembly GCA_021731095.1. Taxonomy (GTDB): domain Bacteria; phylum Acidobacteriota; class Vicinamibacteria; order Vicinamibacterales; family UBA2999; genus JAKFYA01. The sequence goes on from JAKFYA010000084.1 coordinate 3,607, forward strand.
CAGCACCTTGAGGTGGAACTTCGACCCGCCGACAGCCTTGTTGACGACCCCGCTCGGGGTGCCCTTGTCCGTGGCGCTGCCGCCACACGGGCCGGCCTTCTGCGGGTCGCCCCGTTCGGTTTCGACCAGCCAGGAGGCCGGTTCAAGCAGCTTGAAGTGGGCCTGCGGCACCACCTGTGGCACCGCCACGAGGGCGGCGCAGATCGCGTAGAACCGGATGGAACGCGGCATGGGCGAACTCCTTGTCGAGAGGAAGAAGGGCTAGGGCTGCGTCAGGTGGGCTGCCTGCCTCACCATCTCACGGGCGCTGTCGAACCCGAGCTGGGCGATGGCGTCATCCAGCGCACACCATTGGACGTCACGATCCTCGATGGCGGTTCCGGTGCCCGTGGCCCGCATGGCGAAATAGCGCACCCGGACGTCCCGGCCATCGTACGTGAAGTGCTCGTCCCCGGCCAGTGCGACAACCTCGGCAATGACCCCGGTCTCCTCGAGCACTTCCCGGCAGGCGGCCTGTTCGGCGGTCTCGCCCGGGTCGATGTGCCCCTTGGGCAGAATCCACTCGTGCGGCGGGCGGCTGCCGCGGGTGATCAGGTAGCGGCGGTCGGGTCCGGCGCCGGAGATGACGACGCCGCCTGCGTGTGTCGGAGAGTCCACGGCATCACGGTACACCGGGCTGTGGCACTGGTGCCATATAGTTAGGCCACCAGGGGAGCCGACCGATGCGAAGCCGTTCCGTTGTCGCGCTGTGCGCACTGCTGTTCACCGTTGCCTGCTCGAGCACCAGACCCGCGGCGCCGGCCGCAGACACCAGCGGCGAGGCGACGCTGAAGCCGGTGCTGGCGGCCTACGTGGTGGAGTTCCTCCGCCGCAATCCCACCACCAATACCTATCTGGGCGGCGCCGGGCTCGACCCGGCCCTGCGTGACGTGGATGGGACACTCCGCGATCACTCGCCAGCCGCGCTCGCCGACGAGGACGCCTGGCTGGCCTCCACGGCCGCGGCTCTCGAGGCCATCCCTCCGGCCACGCTGTCGGCAGGCCTGCGGATCGATCGCGACGTGGCGCTGGCGCAGATCCGGTTCCAGTTGCATCAGCACCGGGACCGTCACTATCAGGAGCGTGCCCTCGATACCTACGCGAGCGAACCGTTCCGGTCGCTCGACTGGCAGTTGCAGGGCCTGACCCAGACCGGGCCGACCACCTACGGCACGGCGGAGGAGTGGACGCTCGTGGCCCGGCGGGTTGCGGCCATTCCGGGCTTTCTGGCGCGCGCACAGGTGCAACTGCTGGCCGGGGTGCAGGCCAACCGGGCGCCAGACCCGCGCATGATCGAGCGCGACGGCCTCGGGACCAGTGCGGCCAGTGCCACCTATTTCGCCGAGACCCTGCCGGCGCTGGCACAGGCCCGCATCAGTGGCCCGGAACGGGAGCGCCTGCTGGCAGACGTAACCAGGGCCGGCGCCGAGGCGGCGGCGTCGTATCGCGGGTTTCACGCCTTCATCAGGGCGACGTTCTACGAGGCGGGTGAACAGGGTCACCTGAAGGCAGCCTTTGCGGCCGACCGGTACGCGATGGGCGAGGCCGACTACAACTGGGCGCTGCGGAACAACCTCAAGCTCGAGACCACCGCCGCCCAGCTCCACAACGACGCGATGCCGATTGTGGAGCGCACGCGGCAGCAGATGGTGACCGTGGCACGAGAGGTGGGCGTGTCGCGTGGGCTCACCTTGTCGGCCGATGGTCCGACGGCCGTCCGGCAGGTGTTCGACGCGCTGTCGAAGGACTTCCCGAAGACCGACGCCGAGATGATCGGCTGGTATCGGGACGCAGCGTTCCGCCTGGTCGACTACGCCCGCACGACCGGACTGTTCGATGTGCCGGCTGACTACAAACTCGAGGTCACCGAAACGCCGCCGCCGCTGCAGGCCTCCATTGATGGCGCGGCGTACTATCCGGCGCCGCCGTTCCGGAACAGTGGCGTCGGGCGTTTCTACGTGACGCCGACTGGCAACGACCGGGCGGCGCTGCAGAGCAACAACCGCGCGTCGCTGGCCGACCTGGCGGCCCACGAAGGGTTTCCGGGTCACGACTGGTACTACAAGGTGCTGACCATGTCCCGCGCGTCGGTATCGCCCGTGCGCTGGCTCACGCCGGGCGCGGTGGAGGACTCGTCCTCGATGTGGGAAGACTCGATGCCGGCCGAAGGCTGGGGCCTCTATGCCGAGGCGCTGATGGCCGAGCCGCAACCAGCGGCGCCGCGTGGGTTCTATACACCCGAAGAGCGGCTCTACCAGTTGCAGGGACAGTTGTATCGCGACATCCGTGTGCGGATTGATACCGGCATCCACACCGGTCGACTGTCCTACGATGCGGCGGTGACGCTGTTCTCCGAGGTGCGCGATTTCCTGCCCGGCTCGTGCACCGACCAGGCCGCCCTGCGACTGGACGCCAAGCGGGCAAGTTGCCGCGATGCCGAGCGCGTCATCTTCCGCTATTCGAAGTGGCCAACCCAGGCCATTACCTACCGGCTTGGCAAGGACCAGATCTTTGCGCTGCGCGCCGACGCCGCCACACGGATGGGCGCGCGCTTCTCACCGAAGGCGTTTCACCTGGCCTACATCCGGCAGGGCACGATTCCCTCCGGCTACTTCAGGGATGCGCTGCTGACCGAACTGGCCGCCGCCCCCTAGGCGCGCGGCGCTACTTCAGGTCGAGGGCGACCAGCGTGGTGTCGTTGCGGATGAACAGCACGCCATCGGCCAGCGCCGGAAACGCCCTGACCGTGCCGGACAGCACGGTCGCCTGCGCCAGCGGGCGGTACTGCTGCGGGGTCGCGGCCACCAGCGAGAGTGCTCCGCGCTCGTGCACGATGAGCAGCCTGTTCCCGGCCAGCAGCACCGAGCCTGCGCCGAACTTCTCTTCGCTCCACTTCACCGCGCCGGTCGTGAGGTCCACGGCACGGAACGCCTGCCCGAACTCCTGCCGCCCGTGGAAGCCGTACAGGATGCCGCCGGCGTGCACGCTGGTGGCGTAGTGGTTCGACAGCTCGTCATCACCCTTCCAGAGCGGCGTCAGCGTGCTGCCCTTCACGCGCAGCGTGGAGGCGCCGGTGTCGTAGGAGGCCGAGATGAAGATCAGGTCGCCGATGACGAGCGGTGTCGCGGCGTTGACCGACGCGGCGTACCGCGCACGCCAGCGCATCTGGAACTTCACCGCGCCTGTCGCCTGGTCCAGGCCGACAAGACCCTCGCGTGTGAGGAAGATGGCGAGGCGCTGTCCGTCAAGCGTGGCCCCGACGGGAGACGAATAGCTCGGCTCGTGGTTCGTGGCCGTCCAGAGCACGGCGCCGGTATCCGCGGCAAACGCCACGATGCCGGCGTTCTGCTCGCGTCCGCCGGCGTTCACGATGATCCGCCCGTTCTCGACCAGTGGCGAACCGGCATAGCCGAAGTATCCCTTGCGTGTGGCGAACCGCTGCATGAGGTTCACGTTCCACAGCTTCCTGCCGGTGGCCAGTTCCAGCGCGGTGAGTTCGCTGTCGGCGCCCACGGTGAAGACGGTCCCTGCGGCAATGACCGGCACGGCGCGCGGTCCCTCGTCGAAGCCGAAGTCGTCGCGATAGGTGGTGGGATAGGCGAATCGCCACTGCGGCGTCCCGGTGGTGGCCGCGAGCGATTCCACGACCTCTTCGTTCTTCACGCGGTGGAACAGGATGACGCGG
>JAKFYA010000404.1 GCA_021731095.1 Acidobacteriota bacterium
GGTCGGTATGGCGGTGCGACGACGTTTGCTGGCGAAGGCGCTGGTGGGCATCCCACGGCCGTCGCCGTGGTGTCTGACCTCATCGCGCTGGCGCGCCGATCTGGCGGGGCCGCACTCCAGGAGTCGGCCTGGCAGGTGTCGCATGTGGCTGAACCGCCGGCCCGCCCGTACTACCTGCGCTTCATCGTCCAGGACCGCCCCGGCATCCTGGCCGCCATCACGACCGCCCTGTCGAAGCACGCCATCAATGTAGATGCGGTGCTCCAGGAGCCGGGCTTTCCGAAAGATCACCTGCCATTTGTCGTGACCGTCGAACCGTGCAACGCGCGAGCGCTGCGAGGGGCGATGGATGACATCGCGGCAGAGGGATTCCACGCAGAACCGCCGCTCGTCATGCCCGTCGTACCCGGGGAGGAACATGCAGCTCCAGTGCAGTGAACCGTGCGAGGCCTCGAACCAGGAGCTTCGCGAGGATCGCGTCTGCGCCAATTGCGGTGCGCCGCTTGAATTGGTGCCCGAGCGTCCGTCGCTCAGCGCCGAGGCGCTGCGCGCGCTCTGGAGCGGCCGTCGGTCATCAATCGAGCCCGCCGATCGGAGCGGCGTGTGGCGGTTTCGTGAACTGCTGCCCGCCATCACCGAGCGACTGGCAGACATTGTCACGATCGGCGAAGGCAATACACCGGTGCTGCGTGGCATGGCCACAGCGAAGTACGCCGGTGTCGCCGACCTTTCCATCAAGCACCTCGGATGGAATCCAACGGGCTCGTTCAAGGACACCGGCATGACCGTGGCCGTGACGCGCGCTGCGGCGCGGGGGGCCAAGGTCGTGGCCTGCGCGTCGACGGGCAATACCGCCGCTTCGATGGCTGCCTACGCGGCTCGTGCCGGCATGAAGGCGCGCGTGTTCCTCCCGAGAGCCGTGGCGGCGGCCAAGGTCGCACAGGCTGAGGCGTATGGTGCAGAGCTGGTTCGCGTCGGCGATAACTTCGACGATGCGCTGACCGAGATGCTCGAAGGCGCTGACCCCACCACGTACGTGCTCAACTCGCTGAACCCGTTCCGGGTGGCGGGCCAGAAGACCTTCATCATTGAGCTCCTGGAGCAGTTGGGCTGGCAGGTGCCTGATGTCATTGCGCTTCCGGGTGGCAATCTCGGGAACCTGGCTGCCTGTGGTGCTGCGCTTGATGACGCCATGGCACTGGGCCTGATCACGCGTCGGCCGAGATTGGCCGTCATTCAGGCGGAAGGCGCCAATCCGTTTGCCCGCATGTGGAAGAGCGGTGCCGAGCGACTGACGCCGGTATCCAATCCCACCACGATTGCGTCTGCCATCCGCATCGGCGCACCGGTGTCATGGCGGAATGCGGCCAGGGCTCTCAGAGCCACCGGGGGAACCGCGATCGACGTGAACGACGAGGCGATCGCCGAGGCTCGACGGGTGATTGGGCGCGATGGCATCGGTTGCGAGCTGGGGTCCGCGGCAGCCCTGGCGGGCGTGAAAGTGCTTCGCGACTCAGGTTGGCTCTCAGAGCAGGAGCGCGTGATCTGCCTGCTGACAGGGCATCTCCTGAAGGAGCCTGGCACTGGCGATGGTTCCGGCAACCACGCCGAATCACACGCACACGCGGGGGCTCGGTGCTGACATCCCGAGCCGATGATCGGGCGGCGCATGTCATTTCCGTGCCCGCGTCCGTTGCAAACCTCGGCCCTGGGTTCGACACGCTGGCTGTCGCGGTGCAGTTGTATCTCCGCGTGCGGGTGGTCGAGGTTCGGAGGGATGGGCAAGGGCAGTTCGTGGTTCGCCACAGTGAGCCCCCGGTGCCGTCCGAGAACGGAGTCGAGCGGGCGTACCGAATGCTTGCGTCACGCGCGGCTGATGGTTTGCCCTCTGTCGTGGTGGACATCGAGAGTGAGATACCGGTGGGGGCCGGACTTGGGAGCAGTGCCGCCGCCACGATTGCCGGCCTGCGGCTGTTCGAGTATTGCGTGGCGCCCCTGACGCGACAGGAGTTGCTGGATGCCTCGACCGCGCTCGAGGGCCATCCGGACAATGCGGCGGCCGCCATTGATGGCGGACTGACAGCGGCGCTGCAGCACGAAGACGGACGCATCAGCGCGGTGAGCCTGCCATGGCCTGAGGAGATTCGGTTGCTGGTCGCCACGCCTGATCGCGAATTGCGGACCGAGGCGGCCCGGAGAGTGGTGCCGACAAGCTACTCGCGTAGCGATGCGGTGTTCAATCTCCAGAGGGTCGCTCGTCTCATGCACGCCGTGGCCACGGGGGATGCCGACTCGCTTGGGGAGGCGCTGAAAGATCGCTGGCACCAGCCGGCGCGTGCGACGTTGATTCCGGAATTGGGGCCTGCGTTATTGCTGCAGGATCCTGATCTGTTGGGCGTCTGCCTGTCGGGTGCTGGACCGTCGATTGTCGCGTTCGCGAAGCGTGGGTTCGAACGGATTGCTGGTCAGCTGGAGCGCGTGTATTGCGAGTGCGGCTCCGTAGTGACGATTCGGAACGTGTGTGCCGAGCCCGCCCGGGTGGCGTCGCCGGCGCTTGCGTCGAGGGATAGATAAATGAGCTTCGTCAAGGGACTGGAGTGTCACCTGTGCGGCAAGGAGTATCCCGCCCAGGCGTTGTGGGTGTGCAGCGAGTGCCTTGGTCCGCTGCGGGTGGCCTACGACTACACGGCAATGCGGGGCGTGGTGACGCGACAGGCAATCGAGTCGAGGGCCCATTCGATTTGGCGCTATCAGGAACTCTTGCCAGTGGAGACGCCGAAGACCGGCTTCCACTCCGGCTTCACGCCGCTGGTGAGGGCCGACCGCCTGGCGAAGGCCCTGGGCGTCGCCGAGCTGTACATCAAGGATGACTCGGTCAATCATCCGACCTTCTCCTACAAGGACCGCGTGGTTTCGGTGGCGGCCACAAAGGCCGTCGAGTTCGGATGCGAGGTGTTCGGGTGCGCATCGACGGGAAACCTTGCCAACAGCGTGGCTTCGCATGCGGCGCGACTGGGCCTGCGGTGCATGGTCTTCATCCCGGATGACCTTGAGCCCTCGAAGGTGATCGGGTCGTCGATCTACGGACCGACTGTCTACGCTGTCGATGGCAACTACGACGACGTCAATCGGCTCTGCACGCAGCTCGCGGATCGGTATGGCTGGGGCTTTGCGAACATCAACCTCCGCAGCTACTACGCGGAAGGCGCAAAGACCATGGGCTTCGAGATTGCGGAACAGCTTGGCTGGCGCTTCCCGAAACACGTGGTGTCACCGGTCGCGGGCGGGACACTGTTGCCCCGCATTCTCCGCGGCTTCGAGGAGTTCCAGGACCTCGGACTCGTCTCTGGCGATATCCCGAAGATCTATGCCGCCCAACCCGAAGGGTCGTCTCCGGTTGTGAAGGCGATTCAGGCGGGACTTGAGTTTCCGGAGCCCGTGCGTCCGAACACGATTGCCAAATCGTTGGCCATCGGGAATCCGGCTGACGGCTTCCAGGTGATCGCGGCCATCAAGCGGACGGGTGGTGCCGGCGTGGCGGTGTCGGACCCGGAAATCGTGGACGCCATTGAGCTGCTGGCGCACACCGAGGGCATCTTCACGGAGCCCGCGGGTGGGACCACGCTCGCCGGGGCGAAGAAGCTGATCGAGCAGGGTGTGATTCCTCGCGATGAGTCGCTGGTGGTGGTGATCACTGGCAACGGGTACAAGACGATCGACGTCATGAAGGATCGGGTGGCGGCGTCGGTGCCAGTGGGCCGAGGCGTCAAGGACTTCGAAGCGGTCATGGGGCATGTGCCGGTCTCGGCAGGGCGGTAACTGACGATGTCAACGTTGCCTTCAGACATAGCTGCGCGTCAGGATGAACTTGAAGCCATGGCGCCCGACGTGTTGCTGGCGTGGGGCGCAGAGCGCTTTGGCGCCGGGCTGGTGTGCCTGTCGGCACTTGGTGCTGAGGACGTCGTACTGGTCGACATGATCGCGCGCCACGCCCTCCCGATCGAGATTCTCTCGATCGATACGGCAGTGCTGTTCCGCGAGACCTACACGCTCTGGTCGAAGCTGGAGAAGCGCTACGGCATCAGCATCGCCGGCGTCCGGTCCCATCTGATTCCGGACGCTGGGCCGACGTCGCCGGACATTGATCGGCTCTGGGAGCGTGATCCCGACGCCTGCTGCGCGGCCCGCAAGGTGGCTCCGCTTCGCACGGCGCTGTCGACCCGGCAGGCCTGGATTACGGGTATCCGACGGGAACAGAGTGAAACGCGTCGTCACGCCAGGCAGGTCGAATGGGACAACGCCTTCGGGCTCGTGAAGCTGAACCCGCTCGCCTCGTGGACCAGCGATCAGATGTGGGCCTACATCCGGGAACATGATGTGCCCTACAACACGCTGCACGACAACGGCTATCCGAGCATCGGATGCGAGCCGTGTACGTCGGCAGCGGTAGAGGGCGAAACCTTCCGGTCGGGCAGGTGGCGTGGCCGCGACAAGACCGAGTGCGGCCTGCACGTCGTGCCTGCCCCTCTGGTGGAGCGAAAGGGCTGATACAGGCACGCCATCCAGCGTGCCCGTCGCTCTGGACATCGATGGCCGAACCGCTGTTTCCCATCTTTCTCAAGCTCGCGGGACGCCGCGTGCTGGTGGTTGGCGCGGGGCCAGTGGCGGCAGGGAAGACGTGTAGCCTGGTGTCTGCCGGTGCGGACGTCCGGGTGGTGGCACCGGACATCTGTCAGGACATGGCAGCGCTTCCGGTGACAATCGTGCAGAAAGCCTTCGAGGCCGCCGACCTGGACGGCGCGTGGTTTGTGGTGGCCGCCGCTCCGCCAGATGTGAATCGGGTGGTGGCCGAGGCGGCTTCGTCGCGCCGCGTGTTCGTGAACGCCGTTGATGATCCGGCACCGGCGTCGGCCTACGCGGGTAGTGTGGTGACACGCGGGGGTGTCACCATTGCGATGTCCACGTCAGGGTTGGCGCCGGCCGTGGCCGGCCTGTTGCGGGAGGGGCTTGACTCCCTTCTGCCAGACGATCTGGAGCGGTGGGTGGAAGAGGCAGTGCGGCAGCGGGTGGTCTGGAAGCGAGACGGCGTGCCCATGAGTGCCCGTCGCGGCCAACTGCTCGAGCGTCTGAATGCGCTCTATCGTGAGCGGAATGTCGGCCAGGAGGATGCGTGAGCCAGCCTGGGCGTGTGTCGCTCGTGGGTGCCGGTCCAGGCGACCCGGACCTCTGGACTGTCAGAGCCGCGCAGCGCATTGCAGACGCTGACGTGATCTTCTATGACGCGTTGACTGATGCGAATGCGCTCGTCGGGCGTACTCGGGCACGTTGCTTCTCTGTGGGCAAGCGGGCTGGCAAGCGTGGCGTTCATCAGGAGGCGATTCACGAGTTGCTGATCCGGAACGCCAGACGTGGCCTTCGCGTCGTTCGACTCAAGAGCGGAGACCCGTTCGTGTTCGGTCGCGGTGGGGAAGAGGCGCTGGCCCTGGCTGCGGCAGGCGTGTCGTTTGAGGTGGTTCCCGGGGTGAGTTCGGCTATTGCCGGACCGGGGCTGGCCGGTATCCCCGTGACGCACCGGGGGCTCTCGGCCGGTGTGCTGGTGGTTACAGCCCACCAGCCTGACGTGTTGCCATCGATGCTCAGTGGTGTGCGGCCCAACCAGTTGACCGTGGTCGTGTTGATGGGGATGGCGCAGCGTCAGGCCATTCTCTCGGGGCTGCTTGCGGCGGGTTGGGCGCGGACCACCTTGACGGCCATCGTGTCCGGAGCGGGAACCGCCGGGCAAACGGTGTGGACCGGGCAACTGGAAGATCTTCCGGCAGCCGAAGGTAGCGAGCTGCCTGGTGTGATTGTCGTCGGCGATGTCGTCGGCGTGCGTGAAATGGTGGCGGGGTTCGCCTCGCAGGAGCGGGACACCGCGGAGGTTCGGCATGGCCGTTACTGAAGATCAGGGCAGCGTCGGTCGGGCAAGGCTGTCGTTCGCCGATCACAAAGACATCGACGAGTTTGTCGACATGCTGGGGCGCTACGAGAGTGGGGAGGTGTCGGCCGAAGACTGGCGCCGCTTCCGACTGTTGCGGGGCACCTACGGGCAGCGGCAGCCCGAGGCCGTGCACATGCTGCGGGTGAAGATTCCGCAGGGTATTGTCAGTGCGGACCAGCTCGAAGTCCTTGCTGACCTGTCCGAGCGATTCTCTCGCGGATTCGGTCACATCACGACCCGCCAGAATTTCCAGTTCCACTTTGTGCCCCTGGCCGAGGTGGAGACAGCCCAGCGCATGCTGGCGGATGCCGGCATGACCACGCGCGAGGCATGCGGCAACTCCGTGCGTACCATCACGGGATGCCCCTACGCGGGGGTGTCGGCCGACGAGCTGTTCGACGTGACGCCCTATGCGGACGCCATGACACGGCACTTCCTGAGGCATCCACTGGCGGCATCCCTGCCCCGCAAATTCAAGATTGCCTTCGAGGGGTGCGCGACCGACCACGCCGTGACGTCGATCAATGACATCGGCCTTCGTGCTCGTGTGCGCGAACATGACGGGCGGACTGAGCGCGGATTCCGTGTGACGGTGGCGGGCAGCACGTCGATCATGTGCACCACAGGCTATGCCCTGTTCGAGTTCCTGCCAGCATCGGAACTCCTTGAGGTTGCGGAGGCCGTGCTTCGTGTCTACCACCGCCTCGGTGACTACCAGCACCGCCAGCGCAATCGGATGAAGTTCCTCATCAAGACCATCGGGTGGGATACGTGGCACGCCGAGTTCCAGAAGACGCTGGCCGAGGTCCGTGGGGAGGGCCCCATCGTGCTTCCATTTGACCCGGATGCGCCACCGGTTCATGTGGCGCCAGACTGGAGCCGTCCTGAGGCACCCAGCAAGATTGCTCTGACGGCGATGGTGGCGGCGACGAAGACGACGGGGCCTGGCCTGCACCCCGGTCACTTGCAGCTGAGCGTGCTGCCAGACACCTATGCGCGCTGGGCCGCGACGAATGTTCGTCCGCAGTCGCAGGCCGGGTTCAGCATTGCGGTGGTCCGGTTGCCGCTCGGAGATCTGACGGCTGGACAGTTCCGGGCGGCGGCGGCACTGTCGAGGGCCTATGCCGACGGAGTCGTGAGGGTGACACCCCAGCAGAACCTGGTCATGCGTTGGGTGCCGGAGATTCATCTTCGGGCGCTCTGGGCTGGGCTGCAGGCGGCTAACCTGGCCTCTCCGGATGCCGACACCGTTGCGGATGTGACCAGTTGTCCAGGTGCGGAGACCTGTCGTCTGGCTGTGACCCATTCGCGTGGCTTGGGCCGGGTCC
>JAKFYA010000016.1 GCA_021731095.1 Acidobacteriota bacterium
GACCTGCACGCTGTCGATGAGGCTCGTGGGGAACAGGTCGAGCGGCACAACCTTCTTGTCTGGTTCAGTGGTTGGCAGCACGGAGCCGGCCAGCATGGTGTTGCTGTAACGCTCGCCCAGGCCACGGACGAAGACGTACTGGTTGTCGACCAGCGAGATGCCGGTGACGCGGGTCATGGCCGAGGCGGCGTCGCCATCGCCGTTGCGTCGCATTTCCACGGCACCCACGTTGTCAGAGATGACCGGCGCCGAACGACGTTCCAGCAACTGGGCTTCGGCCGTTGAGGTTTCGACATCAAGAGCGCGTCCCTGGACCACCACGGATTCGGCAAAGCGCGACATCGTCATGCCGAAGTCGAGAGTGATGACCCGTTCCTGGGCTGTGGTCACTGAAATGACACGCGGTTCGTAGCCATCCATGGCCACCTTGAGCTCGTGTTTGCCGGGAGGCACATCGACGGTGTAGCGGCCATCCACGTCGGTGTAGGCGATCTGCGAGGTGCCGACGACCTCGACAGGGATGCCGGGGAGCGAGATGGCATTGGCCTGATCCCGAACCACGCCCGTGACGCGGACGGTGGCTGCGGACTTGGCGACCGGCTTGGCGCCAGTGACAGGCTTGGCCTGACCGCCGGTCTGCGCGTGGGCGGAGACCACGAGGGACAGGCTCATGGCCGCAATCAGGCCCGCCGTTGCTCTTGGTGGGAAATTCATAGACTCCTCTGCATGGACTGGTAAGAGCAGTGATTCAACCTGTCCATGGTGCGGAGCGGACGTGATCCTGTCGTGACAGGATTGTTAATTGTGGGTTACAGGTGCGTCGAGATGGTCTGGCAGGGCTCGGGAGAAGGGGTGGGAGCGTGCGCGTGTAACGGGGATGTAACCGACTGCCGGCGGAGCAGGTGATCGCAGGAAGATCAGCGAGGTGCGCTCGGTTCGGCTGGCGTGAAGAGCCAGCGCGCGAGGAGGGTGGCCACGATCGCGCCGCCGAACTGGGCGAGCACGAAGCCTGGCACGTCGGCGGGGCGGATGCCTGCAAAGCTATTGGTGACGCTGCGCGCCAGTGTGACGGCTGGATTGGCAAACGACGTGGACGCCGTGAACCAGTAGGCGCTGGTGATGTAGGTGGCGACGGCCACCGGGATATCTGCGGGCCGGAAGCGCACGCAACCGGCAATGACCGTCAGCAGGCCGAAGGTGGCCACCCCTTCGCTCAGCCACTGCGAGGCCCCGGTCCGGATGTGGGTCGATGCCTGCAGCAGCGGCAGGTCGAACATGGCGTGCGCCAGCAGCACGCCGGCGAGAGCGCTGACCGTCTGCACGAGCACATAGTTCGTGGCGTCGCGCCACGAGAGGGAGCCGGTCCAGGCTGATGCGAGCGACACCACCGGGTTGAAGTGGGCGCCGGACACGGGGCCCAGCGTAGAAATCAATGTGACGAGCGCTGCCGCGGTTGCCACGGTGTTGGCCAACAGGGCAATGGCGGTGTTGCCGCCGGCCAGGGTGTCACCCATGATGCCGGACCCGACGATGGCGGCGAGCAGAAGGGCTGTGCCGAGGGCTTCGGCTGCCAGACGCTGTGGCAGGGTGTAGGCGGTTGGCATGGTCGTGGCCTAGATCAGGACAATGAAGCGGGCGCCGCCGTCAGGCCTGTTCTCCGCGCGGACCTCGCCGCCGTGGAGTTCGACCAGATGCTTCACGATGGCCAGGCCCAGCCCGGTGCCACCTGGGCGGGATCGGGACTTGTCCACCCGGTAGAAGCGCTCGAAAACGCGTGAGAGGTCTTCCGGGGGAATTCCGGGTCCGGCATCGCTCACGACAAACTGGATTCGCCCCTGGACCGGGGTAGCACGCACAGAGATTTCAGTCCGGTCGGTCGCGTAGTTGACCGCGTTCTCCATCAGGTTCCGCAGGATGTCATGGAGCTTCCCGGGGTCGGCCTGCACCCGCCTGGCGGCGTCGTCCACGTGGATGGTGATGCGCTGTCCCTTGGCTGTGGCCGTTGGTTCCAGATCGGCGGCCACGGTGGTCAGCAACTGTTCGACATCGCACGAGGCCAGCTCGATGGGTTCCTGATGCGCGTCAAGTCTCGCCAGCCGCAGCAGGTCGGTGACCAGCCGCTCCATGCGCAGGCTGTGACGCCCGATGACGTCGAGAAACCGGCGTGAGTGTTCGGGGGTATCGGGTTCGTCGAGCAGCGCCTCGACATAGCCCCGGATGGCCGTGAGCGGCGTGCGCAGTTCATGCGAGACATTGGCCACGAAGTCGCGCCGCATCTGGTCCGCCTGGCGGAGGTCCGTGATGTCGTGGAGCACCAGCACCGCGCCGCCTCCGTCGGCTGCCACGGGGGCAGCTCCCGCGACAAAGGTCCGACTCGGGTCGACCACCATCGAGAATTCACGACGTCGTGGCGAGTGCCCCTCAAGTGCGGCGGCCACCTGAGCGGCCACGTCCGGATGTCGGATGATCTCCAGGTACGGCCGTCCGAGGTCCGGCCGCTCGACGCGCAACATGGTTCTGGCGGCGCCATTCATGGTTTGCAGATGGCCTGCGCGGTCCACGACGAGCACGCCTTCGACCATGCCCGAGAGCACGGCTTCCATGCGGGCGCGGTCGCGTGTGAGCTCGGAGACGCGTCGGGCGAGCTCGCGGGCTGAGGCGTCAAGCGCGCGTGCGACGGTGCCCAGTTCGTCGTCGCCGTAGTCGTAAGCCGGAACGGCCATGTCACCGGCGGCATAGCGACGGGCAATCGCCGCTATCGCCTGTGCGCGGCGACCGAGGGGCGCGGAGAAGAGCCAGGCCACCACCAGGGCCACCGGAATCGTGGCGGTCATGGCGGCCACGATGACGCTGCGCATGGCCGAGATTTGCCCAGCGACTGTGGTGAGGGGCAGAGCCAGCCGCACATAGGCCACCATCGGGTGCGTGGTGCGCACCGCCACATACATCAGGTCTGCGCCGACCGTGGTGCTGTAACGCTGTGAAACGCCCAGGCCGGTGCCTCGGGCGTCCATCACCTCAGGGCGATTGGCGTGGTTGTCGAGCTGGGTCAGTTCTGCTGGTGTCTGGGTGGAGTCGCCGACGACGCGGCCGTCGGTGGCAATGAAGGTGACACGCCCGGCCATGTAGCGCGACAGGCGGTCGGCTTCGCCGTCCAGTTCGTCAGCGGAGCGGAGCCCAGGCGCGTGGCCAAGGAGGTCTGCCACCAGCTCTGCTTCGTTGGTAAGGCGGGCCCGTATCTGGTTGCGTTGTTCATCCCGAGCCCGCCACGACACCAGGAGCGTTCCGACGAGCAGGGCCACGCTGGCGGCGCCGAGGGCGGCGATGAAGACTTTGGTGCGGAAGCGGCTGCGCATATCGGCGTGTCAGGGCTCCGAGAGCTTGTATCCGAACTGCTTGACGGTGACGAGGCCGTCGACCAGCGCGGGCAGCTTCTCGCGGAGCCGGCGGACATGCACATCCACCGTGCGGGTGCCACCGGTGTATTGGTAGCCCCAGACGTCGGTCAGAAGAAGGTCGCGCGAGAGCACACGGCCGCGGTGCTGCAGCAGGTACTGCAGCAGCAGAAATTCTTTGGCCGTGAGCGTGACTTCCTGCCCGGCATCCTCGACGCGGTGCCGGTCCAGATCCATGGTGATGGCGGCGAAGCGGAGCAGCGCCTCAGCCGCAGGGGGGGCGGGCGGTGCGGGGATGCGCTGTGTGCGCCTGAGGAGGGCTCGCACGCGGGCGACCAGTTCGTTGGGGCTGAAGGGCTTGGCGATGTAGTCGTCAGCGCCGAGATCGAGCCCGGCAATCCGCTCGGCTTCCTCCGCGCGTGCGGTCACCATCACGATTGGTAGTCCGGCGGTCAGCTCGTCGGAGCGGAGTGCGCGGCAGACATCCAGACCGCTCATGCCGGGCAGCATGAGGTCCAGGATGATGACGTCCGGTGGGGATTGCCGTGCAGCCGCAAGGGCATCGGTGCCGGATCCGAAGATCTGGGGCTGCCAGCCGGCCTTGTCGAGGTAGTGCGCGACAAGGTCGGCGATGTCACGGTCGTCTTCGACGACAAAGACTCGGGTCACGGCCTGCAGACTCCCTTCGGGGACAGGCGAGGTGGCCGGTTCTAGACCGGCCCGAACAGGTGGACCAGTTCGTAGGTTAGCGAGCCGACCAGGGCGGCCGCCGGAATGGTGAGCACCCAGGCCCACACAATCTGGCCAGCCACGCCCCAGCGGACCGCGGACAGGCGACGCGTCGAGCCCACCCCGACAATGGCACCGGTAATGGTGTGCGTGGTGCTGATGCCGACCCCCATCTGCGTAGCGGCCAGGATGGCGATGGCCGCACCCGTCTCTGCGGCAAACCCGCCGATGGGTTGCAGCTTGGTGATCTTCGACCCCATCGTGTGGATGATGCGCCATCCGCCAGACAGTGTGCCGAGGCCGATGGCCGCGTGCGCCAGCAGTACCACCCAGAACGGAATCGGGAGCTGCCCGTGTTCCAGCTTGAGATAGCCGGCGGTGACCAGGGCGCCGGCGATGATGCCCATGGTCTTCTGCGCGTCGTTGGCGCCGTGCATCAGGCTGAAGCCGGCCGCCGACACCAGCTGCATCTTCCGGAAGAAGCCGTCGACCCGGCGCGGGGTCGAGTTCCGGAAGACGAACAGGCTGAGCCACATCAGCGAGAGGCCGACGACCAGGCCGACCACCGGGGCGACCACGATGAAGACCAGGGTCTTGGTCCATCCCGAGACGATGATGGCGCCAAATCCGGCCTTGGCCACGGCCGCGCCGGCGTAGCCGCCGAACAGCGCATGGGACGAGCTGGTGGGAAGCCCGAAGTACCAGGTAATCAGGTTCCAGACGATGGCGCCGGTCAGCCCGGCAAAGATGACGGCGAAGGTGACGACCTTCAGGTCGACCATCCCGGCGCCAACGGTCTTGGCGACGGCGGTGCCGAAGACAAATGCCGCGATGAAGTTGAAGAACGCCGCCCAGGCTACCGCCTGACCCGGCGTGAGCACGCGGGTCGAGACGACGGTGGCAATGGAGTTGGCTGCGTCGTGAAAGCCGTTGATGTAATCGAAGATGAGCGCAACGGTAATGAGCGCGATCACCGCGAGCAGCGTATGGTCCATGCGTTAGCCGTGCTTGACGACGATGCCTTCGACCAGATTGGCAACATCCTCGCAGCGGTCCGTGGCGGCTTCCAGCAGGTCCAGGATTTCCTTCCACTTGATGACGGCAATCGGGTCGCGCTCGGTGTCGAACAGGTCGACGATGGCGTCCTGGTGCACGCGGTCGGCCTCGTGCTCCAGCTGGTTCACACGCGCGGCCAGTTCCAGCACGCCGGTACGCTTTTCCAGCCTGGCGGCGGCATCGGCAATGAGGTCGGTCGACTCCACGATGATTTCGGCCAGGCGGCGGGCGCCCGGGCGGACATCGGCAATCTTGTAGAGCTTGATGACGGCGGCTGACGCGTCGATGGCGTCGATGACGTCATCGAGCGTGATGGCGAGGGTGTGGATGTCTTCCCGATCGAGCGGGGTGACAAACGTCCGGTTCAGCTTGTCGATGATGCCCCGGGTGCTCTTGTCGCACTGATGCTCGAGGTCCTTGATGGTGGCGACCTTGTCCATGGCCGGCGGCGAGACGGACAGCATGTCCCGCAGGACATGGGCGCTTTGCCGGATCTGTCCGGCGAGCGCGGTGAAGTCGGTGAAGAAATGCTGCTCTTTGGGGATCAGACTGAATGCCATAGGTTGTCCAGAAGCGTTGTGGATCGTAGCAGATCTGTCGCCGGGCTTGTCGGCGGCCGTGGCCGCGTTCAGCGGGGCGGCCCGAACAGCAGCAGCACGCGGACGCCCTCATGGCCGCCGGTGGCCAGATCCAGGCCGGCCTGCAGGGCCGGGCCCGTATCGACGCGCAGGCCGACGCCCATGCCGGTTCGGAGGTGTCGCATCGAGAGATCGCGCCAGGCGTGCCGTGTGTCACCCGCATCGCCGAACAGGGCCAGTTCCACTCTGGGGCGAAGCGTCCACCGGTACTCCGCGCTCAGCCAGACCGCGTGGGTGTCGCGGAAACGGAAGTCGCCGAACGCGCGTACCGTGTCCTGTCCGCCGAGACTGGGCAGCAGATAGAACGGCACCTGCTGTCCCGTGACGGGTGTGACCATGCTGCTGCCGGCGCGCAGCGCCACGGCATGGCCTGGTGTCAGCGGCTGCACGTGGCTCACCTCCAGATCCACCCGCGTGAAGGAGAAGGCGTCGCCAGCCCGGTCGTCCCATTGTTCCAGCCGGATGCGGGCCATGGTGCCGTGGGCCGGATGGGCCCGGTGGGCGGGTGAGTGGAGAGTCAGGCCGGCAGAGGGCACCAGGAACGTTGGCGAGGCCTCCAGGCCGGGGAGTGCGGCATCAGCGAACTGCGCCTGCACGACCGGATACGACGCGTCTTCGCCGCGCGCCACGGCAAACGTGGCGCGGTCGAGGCCTGCGCTGGCGTCAAGCCAGCTGGCAAGCCGGGCCTCGGCCCGGGTGTCGAGCCGGGTCGTGCGCAGCGCATAGGTGGCTCTGTCACGACGGAGTGCGGCGTGGCCCAGGCCATAGAAGTCCTCTTCCGGATAGTCGGACCAGCGCGCGGTGGTCCGGAGTGTCAGCCGGTCCTGCCAGACGGACATCCAGGTCGCGGCGGCACTGAGGGCGGCATAACGACGGATGGAGCCGAGTGCCGCCAGGTCCAGACGTCGTCCGCCGCCCAGACGGTGGCGGTAGCCGAGCCCCCCGGCCAGGCCGCTGCCCCGGGTGAGGCCGCCGAGGCGAGGGTAGAACCCGTCCGGCTCGTTCGAGAGCAGGCGGTGCACGACCGGATTGCCCTCAAGGGTCGCGCGAAGGGCCTCTGCTCTCTCTGTCGTGGCCGGCGGCGTGGCTTCTGACGGGGCCGTCGGTTCCTGGGCTGCGGTAGAGGGCGCCGGGAGGTGCCCGAGCAGGGCCAGTACGCAGAAAATCCTGAGGCTGTGCTTTCCTGTTTGAATTTTCGCCATGTCTTCGCTATGCTCACGCTTCGCAGGTGAGGCGAATATATGGCGAATCAACTCAGAGCAACGCTCGAATCGGCTCTCCGGAGCCGGAAGCTGGACAGCACGCTGACGTCCATGCTGCCTCCGGTGGCGCAGCAGGACCGTTCGGCCCGGGCGGCAACCGGGCTGTCGCAGGTCGATGCGGCGCTGCAGGGCGGCCTGTTGCGGGGGCAGTTGTCGGAGATTGTCGGGACGCATTCCTCAGGTCGCACCACTGTACTCCTCGGCCTGCTGGCCGAGGAGTACAGTGG
>JAKFYA010000215.1 GCA_021731095.1 Acidobacteriota bacterium
CAGGGCATCTGGCTGGCCGGCGGCGTGGCCGTGCCGCTGGCTGTGGAGCATCCCCCAGCCGAGCGTGCCTACGTGATTGAGGATGCCGGCGCCACCCTCGTTGAGGCGGCGGCGCTGGTGGCGGACGCGGCGGAGGGCGCTCCGGTCACGTTGCCGGCGGTGGATCCGCGTCGGCGGGCGCTGATTGTCTACACCAGCGGCACCACCGGCCGCCCGAAGGGCGTGGTCACCACGCATGCCACCATGGGCGCGCAGGTGGATTCGCTCCTGCACGCCTGGGGCTGGCGTCCCGATGACCGCATGCTGCTTGCGCTGCCGCTGCACCATGTCCACGGCCTCATCAACGGCTTCACGTGCCCCCTGGCGATCGGCGCGGCCTGCGAGATGCTGCCGCGCTTCGACGCCGAGGCCGTCTGGGCGCGCATGGCCTCCGGCGAGGTGACGCTGTTCACCGGCGTGCCGACGATGTATCAGCGACTCGTCGCCTCCTGGGAGGCGGCCTCGCCCGACGAGCAGGCACGGCGGTCTGCCGGGGCCAGCGGCATGCGTCTGATGATGGCCGGGTCGGCCGCGCTGCCGGTGCCGCTGTTCGAGCGATGGCAGGCCATCACCGGTCATGCGCTGCTCGAGCGTTACGGCATGACTGAGATCGGGATGGCGCTCTCGAATCCGCTCGCGGGCCTGCGGCAGCCCGGCATGGTGGGCACGCCGTTGCCCGGTGTCGAGGTCCGCCTGGTCGGGGACGACGGTACCGCGGTGACAGCCGACCTGACGCCCGGAGAGGTGCAGGTCCGGGGCGGGACGGTCTTCAGCGAGTACTGGCGCCGGCCCGACGAGACGGCGCGCGCCTTCGACCAGGGATGGTTCAGAACCGGCGACATCGCCCAGGTCGAGCAGGGGGCGTATCGTATCCTCGGACGGTCCAGCGTCGACATCATCAAGACCGGCGGCTACAAGATCTCGGCCCTGGAGGTGGAGGCGGTTCTGCGCCAGCACCCGGCCGTGTCCGAGGTCGCCATCGTCGGCATGCCTGACCCCGAGTGGGGGGAGCGCGTGTCGGCGGCGGTGGAACTGCGCGAGGGCGCAGCGGTGACGCTGGAGGCGCTGCAGCGGCTGGCGCGCGAGCAGCTGGCGCCCTACAAGCTGCCACGCGCGCTTGTCACGGTGGGCACGCTGCCGAGGAACGGACTGGGCAAGGTCGTCAAGCCGCAGGTGAAGGAGCTGTTCCGATGACACGAGTGCGATGGACGACGTTTTTGCTCGGGGCCTGGCTGGCCGGCTCCCTCGCGATGGCCACGGTGGCCACACAGAACTTCTCCATGGTGGACCGGTTGCTGACCTCGTCGCCGAGCGCACCCTTCCGCGAGTTCATCGGGCAGGTGCAGGCCCCGCACGACCGCGAGGTCCTGCGCTATCTGTCGTCCGAGCTCAATCGTCTCTACTTCCAGCTCTGGAACGAAGCCCAGCTGGTGCTGGGCCTGCTCTGTTTCTGGCTGCTCAGCGGTGACCGCCGCGTGTCGCGGGCGCGCCTGGTCGTGGTGGGCATGACGGCCGTGGTGGTGGTGATGACGGTGTGGCTGGCGCCGGCCATCACGGACCTGGGCCGCGTGATCGACTTCGTGCCCCGCACGCCACCGCCGCCCGAACTGGGGCGCTTCGGCATCCTGCACGCCGCCTACTCGGGGCTCGAGATTGCCAAGATGATCGCGGGTCTCGCGCTCGCGGTGTCGCTCATCCGCTCCGATCGCTGACGTGACCGCCGACACTTCGCGCACGTCGCGTTTTCCCCATCCCCTCGTGCTGCTGGTCGGCGGCGTCGTCCTGGCCGGCCTGGCCACGCATGTGGTGCCCGCTGGCGAGTTCGCGCGTGCCCTGCATCCGGTCACCGGACGGGCTGTGGTGGTGGGCGGCAGCTTTCACCTGGTGCCAGCCGCGCCGATCGGGCTGCTCGACGCGCTCACCGCGATTCCCCGTGGCCTGATTGATGCCGCCGAGGTCATCGCGACTGTGCTGCTGGTGGGCGGGGCGTTCACCGTGTTCGACCGCACCGGTGCGCTGCGGGTGGGGCTGGTGGCACTGGTGCGGGCGCTCGGGGGGCGTGCCGCCCTGGCGATTCCCGTCTGCTGTGCCGCCTTTGCCGCCGCGGGCGCGCTCGAGAACATGCAGGAAGAGATCATCGCGCTGGTGCCGGTGCTCGTGCTGTTTGCGGGACGGTTCGGCGCCAGTCCTGTGGTCGCCGTGGCCATCAGCCTGGGCGCGGCGGCTGTCGGGGCCTCCTTCAGCCCGATCAACCCGTTCCAGGTCGTCATCGCCCAGCAGGTGGCGGATGTCGCGGTCTTCTCGGGTGGCCTGTTCCGGCTCGGGATGCTCGTCGTGGCGCTCGGCTTCTGGAGCACAGGCGTGGTGCGCTATGCCAGGAGTCACCCCGTCGCGGCACCGGTCGCCGGCTCGCGTGCCGAAGTGGCCCGGCCCGAACTGGACCCGGCGCGCACCGGCGTGGTCATCGCCATCATGCTTGCCGCGTTCGCCGCCTTCATCATCGGACTGGCGCGGTACGGCTGGGGCTTCAACGAGCTGTCTGGCGTGTTCCTGGTCGCCGGCGCCGCAGCCGGACTGGCCGGCGGGCTGGGGGCGTCCGGCACCGCGGAGGCCTACGGCGCAGGCTTCCGTGACATGGCCCTGTCCGGCGTGCTGATTGGCGTGTCTCGCGCGATCTACGTCGTGATGGCCGATGGTCACGTGGTCGACACCATCGTGAACGGGCTCTTTGCCCCCCTCGCCTCGTGGCCGCCCACCGTCGCGGCGTTGGGCATGGTGGGGGTGCAGGCCGTGACGCACGTGCTGGTGCCGAGCGTCAGCGGCCAGGCAGTGTTGACGATGCCCATCCTGGCCCCACTGGCCGACCTGCTCCACATCAGCCGGCAGGTGGCGGTGCTGGCCTTCCAGTACGGTGCCGGACTCTGCGAACTGATCACCCCGACCAATGGCGCCCTGATGGCCGTCCTGGTGGCCGCCCGGGTGCCCTTCGATCAATGGCTCCGGTTGGCGCTGCCACTCTGGGCCGGGCTGATGGCCATGGCGGCCTTGGCCGTGTGGGCGGCGATGGCCGGGGGATTGACCTAGGGCGCCCGTCGGCTGACCCGGGATGACCATCCCGTGTATGCGGTATGCTCACTGCCGCACAAGGAGGCGCCATGGTTTCGCTGACCTCGCTCTGGATTCCGATTCTTGCATCTGCCGGCTTCGTGTTCGTCACCAGCTCCGTGATCCATATGGTGCTCGGCTACCACGCGTCCGACTATGGAACGCTGCCCGGCGAAGATGACGTGCAGGCCGCGCTCCGCAAGTTCAATCTTCCGACGGGCGACTTCATGCTGCCGTGCGCCCAGTCCCCGAAGCATGCGGCGTCGCAGGAGTTCCGCGAGAAGCTCGCGAAGGGGCCCGTGATGTCGCTGACCATCCTGCCCAACGGCGGGTCTTCGATGGGACGCAGTCTTGGCCTGTGGTTCCTCTTCTGCGTGGTGGTCGGCGTGTTCTCGGCCTATGTGGCCGCCCTGGCGCTGCCCGCTGGCGCGCACTACCGCGTCGTGTTTCGCGTGGTGAGCACGGTGGCATTCGGTGCGCACGCGCTCGGCCTGTGGCAGATGTCCATCTGGTACTCGCGGTCCTGGGGCAGCACACTTCGCAGCACGCTCGACGGACTCATCTACGCGCTCATCACGGCCGGCACCTTCGGGTGGCTCTGGCCGCACTGATCCAGGGTCCACGCGCACGTGGCTGCGTCCGCCGCACCGGGTTCCTGCCGCACGGCCGATGAGGCGCTGAAGGCGCTTGCCCTCTCGGCCGACCCGACCAGGGCTGCCGGCCAGCGCCGGTACTTCAAGACCGGTCCCGGAGAGTACGGGGAAGGAGACCAGTTCCTGGGTCTCACCGTCCCGCAGGTCCGGGCGCTGGTGCCGACCTGCGCGTCCATGCCCCTCGACGAGGTGGCCACGCTGCTCGCCTCGGCCTGGCACGAGGCCCGTCTGCTGGCCCTGCTCGTGCTGGTCCGCCAGTACCAGCGGGGCGGTCCGGGTGACCGGCGTCGCATCCACGCGCTCTATCTGTCCAGGACGGACCGCATCAACAACTGGGATCTGGTGGACAGTTCGGCCGAGCACATTGTGGGTCCCCATCCCGGCCATCGTGAAGCCCTCCTGAAACGGCTCGCCCGGTCGTCCTCCGTGTGGGAGCGGCGCATCGCCATGCTGGCCACGCTGCACGGCATCCGGCGCGGGCAGTATGACGAGACGATTCGTGTGGCAGCGTGGCTCGTGCGGGACGATCATGACCTCATTCACAAGGCGGTCGGATGGATGCTGCGCGAGGTGGGCAAGCGAGACGAGGCGGTGGAGACGCGCTTCCTGGACGGGCACGCGGCTCGCATGCCCAGGACCATGCTGCGGTATGCCATCGAACGATTTCCGGAGCCGCTTCGGCAGCACTATCTGAGAGCCAGAAGCGCGAGTGAGCCAGGCGCGGAGGTGTCAGGCGGGCATCAGGCCCGCAGCCGCACCGGACGTGGCACGACAGCACGACAATCAAGGGAGGACTGAATGCGTAGTTCGAGAAGTGTGACAGCGTTGGTGGCCGTGGTGGGTCTGACCCTGGCGAGTGCAGGGCTGCTCGCGCAGAAGACAACCGACATGCACAAGGGCACGGGCGGCAGCCCGCATGTCCGCAGCGAGTGGACGGTGGCGGGGGCCAGCATCACCGTCGAGTACGGTCGCCCGTTCCTGAAGGGGCGGACCATCGGCAAGGATGTGGTGCCCTACGGTCAGGTGTGGCGCGCGGGCGCGGACGAAGCCACCACGCTGAAGACCGACAAACCGTTGACCTTCGGAAGCCTCACGGTGCCGGCTGGCGTCCACACGCTGTTCGTGTTGCCGGCCGCCGACAAGTGGGTACTGATTGTCAGCAAGCAGACCGGGCAGTGGGGCACCCAGTACACCGCAGGTCAGGACCTGGGACGCGTGGACATGGCCCTCTCGGCGGCGCCTGCCGCGGCTGAACAGCACACCATCAGCGTCGAGCCGACGTCCGGTGGCGGCGTGCTGCAGATGACCTTCGGCACAGTCCGGGCATCTGTGCCGTTCAGCGTCGGGAAGTAGTCGGTGGCGGGACGGCGGTCAGCCGTCGTCCCGCGCCCCACCCCTCTCAGGGCTACGCGCCGAACTGGCGCAGGTGGTGGTCCATGTGGCGATAGGCCAGGACACCCCAGTCCCGCTCGTTGAGTGCGCCAAAGGCCGGGTGCACCGGCCACTCCGCAGCGCCCTGCCGCTGCGCCAGTCGCTCCACCAATGCCTTCAGCGTCTCTGCCTCACGCCCGCAGTCATCGGCGGACCGGGCCACCAGTTCAGGCGCGGTGGGTGCGCCCTTGGGAAAGGGCAGCCAGTGAATGATGGCATGTCGCAGCGGGGGAAAGCGCAGCGGCCCGCGTCGCGGCGCAATGGCCAGATCACCCAGCGCCATCCGTGCGGACTCGCTGAGATGCGCGAGCATGCCGCCCGGGGTGAGACGTCCCCAGTGCCGGGGGCTGGCGGCGGTCACGGTGCCCACGCGACGGATCAGGGCGGCGCGGTCAGCGGGATTGAAGATGCTCTGTGGCATGGGTCTCTCAGAACCGGAAGAACTTGTTGACCTTCACCACGAAGCTGCGGTTCTGCAGCCGTGGGGTGCCGGGTATGTTGGTGTCGAGCTGGTCGTTGTAGACCACGAACATTTCGCTGCCGGGCTGATACTCCCAGCGCAGGCGAACGTTGCTGCCGAAGGTCGCCGTGGCCGAGTTGTACTGGACCAGGCCGCTGACGAACATCATCGGACTGACCGTGAACGTCACGCGGCTGCCGACGACCCGTGAGAGGAAGTCGCCCTGCGGCAGGCTCACCTGGTTCAGTGACAGGGTGGGCTCGACATAGAGGCGCGGGGTGATGCCGAGACGCGCGGCGTTGATGTTCAGCGTGGTCTTGTGGCCACCGTAGAAGGAGCCGGCGTCCAGGGACACGGTGCCGAAGTACTTCCGCTGCTGGCCGAAGGTATAGGCGAACCGGGCGTTGGTGTAGTCGTAGCCCGCGACGGGCACCACCACGCCGCGTGAAATGACGAATGGCGCCGGGATGAATTCGTAGGTCTGGGTTGCACCCACCGAGATCTTGTCGCCGCTCTGGTAGTCGATGCCGAAGGATCCGTCAAAGCTCCGCGTATCGGTCCGACCGATGGACGCCGTCTCAATCAGCGTGGCTGTGCCCTGATAGGTGTACTTGCGGATTCTCTTGCTCTTCGGTCGCGGGCTGAAGCGAAAGAGACCGTAGGTCTTGTCGATGTCGAGGCGGCGGGTAAACCCGATCTCCGGATTGAAGTTGCGCCCCACGCGCAGGCGCTCCACCTGCACGCCGTACCGATCGGCCGCGTAGTCGAGCTGGCCTCGATAGCTGGTGTCCTCACCCGAGCGATTCGGGCTGTCCGTCTTCGCCCAGTGGGTATTGACCGACAGGTTCGCGAAGAACCCGAACACGCCGTCCACGCCGTACGCCTTATTGCGGCCGATGCCGGACTGCGCTTTCGAGCGACCCGAGTAGATCATGCCCAGGCTGCTGCGCCGCAGGAAGTCGCGCTTCACGCGCACCACGGTGAAGTTGGTCGCCTCCGCGCGCGACGCCGTGTCCTTGGCCGATTCGATGTTCAGCAGGCCCAGCGTGAACTTGCCCATGCGCCCGCTGACGCGCCCGCCTCCGTGGATGGGCACGATGTTCGCGCCGTTCAGGCCAACGCGGCGGCTGTAGAACAGAATGGGCGCATCGCCGATGGCCACCGTATTGCCGAGCGAGGGGGCGACCACGCCACCAAACGTGAAGGCGCCCTGGTTCTCCAGGAAGAAATCCCGCTTCTCCGGAAAGAACAGGCTGAACCGGGTCAGGTTGACCTGCGCCTCGTCGGCCTCGACCTGGGCGAAGTCGGTGTTGTAGGTGAGATCGGCCGACAGGTTCTGGGTCAGTCCGTACTTGGCATCCACACCCACGTCGGCCGTGAGGTCGTTGGAGGTGGGCGGAGCCGCCAGACGGTTGGTGGCCACGTTGGCAATGGCGTACGGCTTGATTTCGAGGTTGCGGCTCACGGGCGGTGCCTCGATGCCGATGACGGGACCTGCCAGATTGGACTGGATGATGGCCCCCTGACTCTTGCCG
>JAKFYA010000100.1 GCA_021731095.1 Acidobacteriota bacterium
ACCCCTGCTGCCATCACGCTCGTGTCCGGACGTCTGTCAGTCCCTGACAATCCGATCATTCCCTTCATCGAAGGTGACGGCACCGGGCCGGACATCTGGCGCGCCAGTGTCCGGGTCTTCGACGCGGCCGTGGAAAAGGCCTACGGCGGCACGCGCAAAGTGTCGTGGATGGAAGTGCTGGCAGGACAGAAGGCCTACGATCTGGAGCAGACCTGGCTTCCGGACGCCACCATCGATGCCTTCCGGAAGTATCTGGTGGGCATCAAGGGGCCGCTGACGACGCCGGTCGGCGGTGGCATGCGGTCGCTGAACGTGGCCGTCCGGCAGTTGCTCGACCTGTATGTCTGCCTGCGCCCGGTTCGCTGGTTCAAGGGCGTGCCGTCGCCCGTGAAGACGCCGGACAAGGTGGATGTGGTGATTTTCCGTGAGAACACGGAAGACATCTACGCCGGCATCGAATGGGAGGCCGGCACCGAGGGCGTCAAGAAGCTGCTGGGCTTCCTCAAGGCCGAGTTTCCCCAGATGTACAACCGGATCCGCTTCCCGGAGACCTCGGGCATCGGTCTCAAGCCCGTGTCTCGCGAAGGCAGCGAGCGCCTGATTCGCGCGGCCATCAAGTACGCCGTCACCGAGAAGCGCAAGAGTGTGACCCTGGTCCACAAGGGGAACATCATGAAGTACACGGAAGGCGCGTTCCGGAACTACGGCTACGAGCTGGCGGCCCGCGAGTTCAAGGATCAGGTCTACACGTGGGACCAGTGGGAAGCGACCAAGCAGGCCCAGGGTGAAGCGGCCGCCAACGCCGAGCAGAAGGCCGCGGTGGCCCGTGGCGCCGTCATCATCAAGGACGCCATCGCGGACATCGCGCTCCAGCAGATGCTGACCCGCCCGGATGAGTTTGACGTGATTGCCACGCTGAATCTGAATGGCGATTACATGTCGGACGCCGTGGCGGCGCAGGTCGGCGGCATCGGGATTGCTCCTGGCGGCAACGTGAACTACGACACCGGGCACGCGGTGTTCGAGGCTACGCATGGCACCGCGCCGAAGTACGCCAACCTCGACAAGGTCAATCCGAGCTCGGTCATCCTGTCTGGCGAGATGATGTTCCGCCACATGGGCTGGACCGAAGTGGCCGACCTCATCATCAAGGGGCTTGATGGCGCCATCGGTGGCGGCAAGGTGACGTACGACTTTGCGCGACTGATGACCGGCGCCACCGAAGTGTCGTGTTCGGAATTTGGCAACCAGATCATCCAGCACATGGACTGAGGAGGCGTCATGAAGCACTGGAAGACGGCCCGTACGAGGATGTCCTGGTGAAGACCGCTGACGGATGGCGCTGCAAGAAGCGCTCGTCCTTCGCCAATACGCTGTCCCCCGCCAGGGTGGAGCAGGGTTCGCCGCGCTAGGCTGCCAATGAGGGCCGGCATGCTTCGGGATGCCGGCCCCGCGCGCAGACGCCGCGCGGTGGCCGGTGCGGTGGTCTGTGCGGTTGCCGGGTGGCTTGCGGGCTGTCGTCTCGCGGGGACCGATGGTGTCGCGTTTGTCGCCCCTGCCGATGGCGCGACGCTCTCCAGCCCAGTGCATGTCGAGTTCCGGGCGAGCCGCATCACCATCGCGGCCGTCCCGTCAGGTCAGGTCGCCGTGGCACGCGACGGCGTGGGGCACTTTCATGTGGGTGTCGACCAGGCGTGTGTGCCAGCCGGGCAGGCCGTTCCGGGTGGCGCGTCAGGATGGGTCGACTTCGGCAGGGGCGACCATGCGCTCGACCTGCAACTGGCGCCAGGGCCTCACCGGATTGCCGTTCAGGTGGGCGACGATCAGCACCGTGCGCTCCCTGGTCTCTGCCAGATCGTCACGGTCACGGTCAGGTAACGCCCGTTCCGCTCCGCGTCCCACGTGCAGACATTACTGTTTGCAAATGGGGAGTCTCAGACATAAATGTTCTCTACGGTGAGGTGTGCTCCTCATAGCAGCGCGCTGCGCAAGCAACTGCGTCCATGAGAGTTAGCGACGGCTGTGGCGAAGCCGTCGCGATGGCTCGCGAGTTGCTCTCTCAGGCCCATCCCCAATATGCCTGAGGTACGCTAATGTTCGACGCAGCCGCCACAGTCGCTCGCGCCTCAGCAATGCCTACCACGCCACCCGTCGATCCTGAAAGTGCCACCGGCCGCGACACCCTCGCGAAGATGCTGGCCGCCGCCCGGCGCGAGTTCGTCACCAGCATCGAGCGCGGGTCCGGGGGCATCCGGCCGCATTCACGGTTTGCGGACGGTGTCGACGCGCTGATCCGCGCCATCGTCCGCTCGGCTCACGTCCACACATCCACGCCGGTCGCGGTGGTAGCCATGGGAGGCTACGGACGGCGAAGCCTCTGCCTGCATTCCGATCTCGACCTGCTGATCGTGTTTGACGGCCCGATCGGCGCCACCGAGGAACAGTTCGTCAAGGCCGTCTTGCACCCCTTGTGGGACCTCCGCTTCACCGTGGGCCACCAGGTCCGGGTGCTGTCGGACTTCGACGAACTTGAGCGCGACAATCCTGAATACCTTCTGGCGCTGACGGACGCCCGCCCCCTCGCCGGGGACGCGCAGGTCTTCGAGGCCGTGCGGGCACGGTTCACGAGCGCCGTCATCGAGGGTCGGTCGGAGATTCTTGCGGCTTTGCTGCAACTGACCGAGCAGCGGCACGAGCGGTTCAATCACACGATCTATCAGCTTGAACCGGACATCAAGGACGCGCCCGGAGGGCTGCGTGACATCGCGGCCGCGCGGTTGCTGCTGTCTCTGCTGGATGCGCCGGCCGTGGCCAGTGCCATCGAGCGGGACCGGCTGGACGAAGCCGAGGACGTCCTGTTGCGGCTGCGCTCGCTGCTCCATCTCGAAAACGGCCGCAACCTGAACGTACTGACGCACGAGCTTCAGGAGAAGGCGGCAGAGCGCTTGCGCTATCCGGGGGCGCAGAGCCAGCAGCGGGTGGAAGGGCTCATGGGCAGCTACTTCCGCCATGCCCGACTGGTTGCGCAGGCCCTGGCCCGGGCCCGCCGTCTCCCGGGCCTGGTGAAGCGTGACGCGGCACGCGTGGCATTGGGGTTGAACCTTGAGCT
Source organism: Acidobacteriota bacterium (assembly GCA_021731095.1). Classification (GTDB taxonomy): domain Bacteria; phylum Acidobacteriota; class Vicinamibacteria; order Vicinamibacterales; family UBA2999; genus JAKFYA01. Next base: position 3,110 of record JAKFYA010000100.1, read on the forward strand.
GACGGCCGACGGGATCGCGTTCGTGGACCCCGACCGGGCGGCCCTTGAACCGGCGTCCTGGCTGCTGGCCTTCGAAGCGGCGTTCGAGCAGGACGCGGCCATGTCCGATCAGGCCCTCGATGTGTTCGAGCGGAATGCGGCGCGCTACGGGGTCTCCGAGCTGCTGCCTCGTCCTGAAGATCGTCAGCGGTTGCTGCGGCTGTTGACGCCGCGCCGCGGACTGTATGCCCGCCTGTCGGACATGCACGAGTGCGGCCTGCTCTCGGCCCTGTTTCCGGAGTTCAAGGCCATCGAATGCCGCGTGATTCGCGACTTCTACCACAAGTACACGGTCGACGAACACACGCTGCTGACCATCCGCGGCGTGGAACGGATTGCCACGGCTGACACCCCCGGGCGCGAACGCTTCCGTGCCATCCACGGTGAACTGCGGGCCCCGGAATTGCTGGTGCTCGCCTTGCTGTTCCATGACGTCGGCAAGTGGAAGGACGAGAATCACGCGATCGAGAGCGTGCGCATGGCCCTGCCCATGCTGGACAGGCTCGAGGTGTCTCCGGAGGGACGCGAGGACGTGGAGTTCCTCATCCGCGAGCACCTGCAGATGTCGCGCGCCGCCTTCCGCCGGGACAGCGAAGACCCCGTCGTCGTCCGTCAGTTTGCAGCCGTGGTTGGCACCGAAGAGCGGTTGAAGATGCTCTGCCTGATGACGCTGGTCGACATCGAGGCAGTCAGCACCGAGACGCTCACGCCGTGGAAGGAAGAGCTGATGTGGCGACTGTATGTCGACACGTACAACCAGCTCACGCTCGCGTACGGGGATGAGGTCATCGAGGGCGGGCAGGCGGCGTCGGACCTGCAGGCGTCGCGGCCGCCCGACATTGCTGAAGCCGAACTGGCACGCTTTCTCGAAGGGTTTCCCAGGCGCTATCTGGCCCTGTTCCGGGGCGAACAGATCTATCGGCACGTCCGGTTGTCGCGTGATCTCCGGGGTGATGAGGTACATCTGTTCCTGGAGCAGAAGGGCGAGGTGTGGGACCTCATCGTCGTGTCACACGACAAGCCCTTCCTGTTCTCGAATATCTCCGGTGTCCTGTCGTTCTGCGGCATGGACATCCTGCGCGGCTTCGCGATGACCAGCGAGAGCGACCTTGTGCTGGACGCGTTCCAGTTCACGGACCACGACGGCTTCTTTCGGTTCAACCCGGACGCCCGGGACCGCTTCGCGGCCATGCTCCAGGACGTGGTGGCCGGTCGGCAGGATGTCTCGGACATGCTGCGCCGCAAGGAGCGTGGCGCGTTGCGTCGACGTGGACCGCGGCGCGTCAAACCGATTGTCTATGTCGACAATTCCTACTCCCAGCGCTACACCGCCATTGAAGTCGTGGCCGAAAATGCGCTCGGTCTGCTGCACCGGATCAGTCGCGTGATTTCGCACCACGGCTGCGCCGTGGAGCTGGTGCTCATTTCAACGGAGGGCAACAAGGCCATCGATGTCTTCCATCTCACACAGGCATCCGCCAAGCTGACGGAGCCGGCCCAGGTGGCGCTCAAGAACGATCTCGAACGAATGCTGGAGGAGGGGTATGAAGCTCATTAAATCGATCGTGCGGCCGAACAAGGTCGACGACATCAAGGACGCGCTCGACAGGATTCACGTGGCCGGGATGACGGTGACCGAAGTGCGGGGACACGGTCGTCAGAAGGGGCACACCGCGGTCTACCGCGGCAAGGAGTACAACGTCAGCCTCCTGCCGAAAATGCAGATCGAGGTCGTGGTGGCCGACGAGATGCTGGACGCCGTGGTTCAGACCATCATCACCGCGGCGCGTACGGGCGAGATCGGCGACGGCCGCGTGTTCGTCCTGCCGGTCGAGCAGGCGTACCACATCCGCTCCGGCGAACGCGACGTCATCTGACGTCGCGTCAGTCCTTGAAGCGCTGCCAGTCGATGCCGTGCCTGGTGACCTGGTAGTTGAGGATGCGTTTGGTGGTGTTGAGAAGGCGCGCGGCCTTGGCGCGGTTGCCGTGCGTCGTCTTCAGCGCGTCCTGGATGAGGTCGCGCTCATAGGCGGCCAGCGCGTCCTTCAGCGATACGCGGACCACCGTCCCTGATGCCTCTGCGGTCTGGAGGCTCGGGGGCAGATGGTGCGCATGCAGGACGTGGCCGTCGCACACCAGTACCGCCCGTTCCAGCGCATTCTCGAGTTCGCGTACGTTGCCTGGCCAGTGGTAGCTGGTCAGCATGTCGATGGCTGGCGTGGAGATGCGCTTGATGCTCTTGCCGTGCTCCCGCGAAAACTTTTCCAGGAAGTGATCCGCGAGCAGCAGCAGGTCGGACTTCCGGTCTCGCAGCGGCGGGACGAAGATCGAGAAGACGTTGAGCCGGTAGTACAGGTCCTCGCGAAAGGTCCTGTCGGCAATCATCTGCTCCATGTCCTTGTGCGTGGCGGCAAGCACCCGCACATTCACCTTCACGGTCTCGGTTCCGCCCAGCCGCTCGAACTCCCGTTCCTGCAACACCCGCAGCAACTTCACCTGGGTGGCCGGGTTGACGTCGCCGATTTCGTCCAGGAACAGGGTACCGCCTTCGGCCGACTCGAATCGGCCCTTGCGTCTGGCGGTCGCCCCGGTAAACGCGCCCTTCTCATACCCGAACAGCTCGGACTCGATCAGGTTGTCCGGCAACGCCGCGCAACTGACCTTGATGAAGGGCTTGTTGGCGCGCAGGGAGTTGTAGTGCAGGGCGTGGGCAATCAGTTCCTTGCCTGTACCTGACTCTCCGCGGATCAGCACGGTCGTATTGGTGCGCGTCACCTGGGCAATCTGTTCGCACACCTGCCGCATCGGGCCGCTGGTGCCCATGATGTTCGAGAAGTCGTAACGCTCACGGAGCTCCTGCCGGAGCTGGTTGTTCTCGTCGACCAGCCGCTGACGCTCGGCCTCGACGAGTCTGTGGACCTTGAGCGCCTGCGCGATCATGGCGCCCACCACGCCCAAGAGCTTCTGCGGACGGTCATAGTCGCGCGAGGCGCTGTACTTCAGGTCGACGCCCAGGGCACCCACCGCCTTCTTCCCGAGGAGAATCGGCACGCAGATGTAGGACAGCTCCTGTTTGCCCAGTTCCGGGCGCGCGGCCGCCCTGTTGAGGAACAGCGGCTCCTGGCTGATGCGCGGAACGACGATCGGTTTCCCGCTCTCGACCACGCGTCCGGTGATGCCTTCGCCAACGGCGTAGCTGGCTGCGGTGCCGGCCGTGAAGGTGCCGTCGGTCGCTTCGACCTGGAGTGCGCCCGTATCGTCATTGACCAGCGCGACCAGCCCGCGGACCACGCCATGATTCTGGCCGAGCACCTCGAGCACGCGGTGCAGGGCGGCTTTCAGGTCGAGCGTGCCCGAGAGGGCGCGGCTGACCTCCAGCAGGGACGACAGGCGACGGTACTCGTCCGTCTCCAGGTCTGACTCGGGAGTGCGGGCTGTGGGCATGTCAGTGGCCTAGGGGAGTCCCCGGGTGAGTTCGTCGGCGATGGACTCGAGCTGCGCGACGCCCTGGATGTCGGCCGCGCGCTGGACGAGGCGGACGCGGCGATAGCCGGCGAACAGCCGGTCTATCCGTTGAAGGTGCACGCGCTGCTGTTCGCGTCTGGCATCGATGAACGTGCCGTGCGCCGACTCCGGGACGACATTGTTCACGATGATGGCGCCGATGTCGACGCCGGTTTCCTCAAGCTGCTCGGCGGCCCGGGCCGTTTCATCCACGGGCAGGCGCTCGGGAATCACCACCAGGACGAAGCCGGTCGTGGCGCGTGAGGTGATGCGGGTCCTGAATTGCTGCAGCCGCGCGATCCGCTCGTCGAGCGCCCCGATGATCTGGTCGGCCTCGCGACTGTCCTCAGGGATCATGGCGCGACGGGAATCGGCCAGCGCCCGAAGCCATGCAGTCATCGCCTCCGGCATCCGCAGGAGCGGCAGCGTATGTCCTGTCGGCGCCGTGTCGAAGACCACCAGGTCGTAGCGCTCGACCCGGTCGGCCACCAGTCGGGAAATGCGGTCGAACAGTGCGGCATCCTCGATGCCTGGCATCGAGCCGGCCAGGTCGATCT
>JAKFYA010000354.1 GCA_021731095.1 Acidobacteriota bacterium
CGGTCGGCCTCGTCGAGCACGACGGTCTTCAGGGCGGCTGCGTCCAGCACGCCCCGCTGCAGGAGGTCGAGCAGGCGGCCTGGGGTGCCAATCACCACGTGCACACCGCGTGCGAGGGCCTCTCGCTGCGGCCGCGACTGTTGCCCGCCAACCACCTCGAGCACCGCCAGCCCGGCGTGACCGCGGCCGAGCGTGCGCACCTCGCGCGCCACCTGCGCGCAGAGTTCGCGGGTGGGGCAGAGCACCAGCGCCTGCACCGACCGGTTCTCGAGGTCCAGGCGCTGCAGAATCGGCAGCGCAAACGCCGCTGTCTTGCCGCTGCCTGTCTTCGACTGGCCGATCAGATCCCGTCCGGCCAGCAGCACCGGAATGCCCGCCGTCTGAATCGGCGTCGGATGCGTGTAGCCGAGTTCGCCGACCACGGCGAGCAATGGGGGCGAGAGTGCGAGTGATTCGAAGGTGGCTGGCACAGCAGTCACTATCGCGCATCACGCCGGGGCATACAACGTGACATCACGTGAGCGCGCCCGCGTTGACCACGATACTCGGCCTTGAACCGCTTCTTGATCTCCGACCCTATCGCTGGGCCGGGCTCTGAATTGATGCGCTACTCAGAAGTGGGGGGATGTCGCGCGGGCGGCAACCCGCAGGAGTAGCTGGATCTTCACAGAAGATGGCGTCCCCACCGGGAACCGAGGCCCTATGCCAGATTCGGACCCGGATGGAGGCGGCGTAGGCCACTTGGTCTACGCCTGTAGAATCCCATTATGACGGACCCCTTGTATTCTGAGATCTGCAAAGTTGTACCCTTCGCCTCGGCCGCAACAATTGACACGCCGAGTGGGCACTATGGCCCCGTGACCAAGTCACTGACGAAGGTTCGGCTGGCGGACAACGTGCCGGTGGAGAGCGATTCCGTGGATGGGCCCTGGACCGAAGTCCCGCGCAGCCGATAGTTCGACGGCGCGGGACGCGATGGATTCAGTCAGGCAACGATGACTTGCGGGCCATCGGCCGACTGATGTAGCGTCAGCCTGTTCCCCAGTTGAAGAACAAGACCGCGCGGGGATTACCGGCGACAGCCGGTCTAGGGCTTGCGGCGCTGGTCATACTTCCGCGGCGGGAAGAATGGCCGAGACCGTCGAACGGGCTCTTTGCGGCGATTCAATAAGGGCGTCTCCTGCGATTGGCGTTCCGTCGTCGCGGGAGCGAGAACCTAGCAGGCGTGCTGCGCTGTCCAGGTCCTCAGTGGCCGACGACATCGCCACCGGGTGGGGGTGTATCAGCACCTCCACCCACTCTCCATTTCCACTTTTCAACACATCAGAGTCAACGGCGCCGTGGATTGACCCATCCATAGCCACCTTGCCCCCAATCCGCCTGCCGACTCCTGCTGACTTTGGGCGCTGCCCTCGTTCAGGACTGATTGGACGCTTGGCCATTATTATGCCGGAACGGTCGACGTCACACAAAGCCGAGTAAGCTACGTAAGTCCTGTATTTGCAATGGTTTAAATTGTGGATGCTTTTCGCTGTCCGACCTGAGTCGGTAACTGCGACAAACAGCACCCCGCGCCATACAATCCGACACCGGCGTAAACAAAAACTTGTTTGCGCGATCATGCGCTGGCTCAATCAGCCCAACGCACCATCTGACGCGACGCGACCGCGACCCCCGTTCACGCGACATAACGAGGGCCTGCTGACCATTCGGTCCGCCGGCGTCAGAAGTGGCAAAGCCAATTCCTCCGCACCTTGCTCTGCGGGTGGCCGTCGTTCTCGACGGCCGCGCACAGTCCGACATCGCCCGCGCGTCCGGCCTGACCGACTCGCAGTTCTCGTCGATCTCCCGCGGCCGAAAAGTGGCCACCCCAACGCAGGCGCAAGCCATCGCGAAGACACTCTCCCGTCCGACGTCAGACGTCTTCCCGTCTGAGGCTGGGGCTCACGCAGCCCTGGCGCGCCTCCTCAGTGGCGCCCCGGCAAACGCGGGCGGTGATGTCTTGTCGCGCGTCGCGCTCGATGCGATTTACGACGCCGGGAGGCGGTAGTTGGTCGCCTGTGGAGGTGCGACCGCTCGCAAGGCCGCGATGAGTCGCCTCGTGCCCGTTCCCGCCAGCACCGAGGCGATGGATTCACGTCTTCACTGCCATGACTTGGCCACCTTGTCCGTCGACGACGCGTGGGCCGAGGCGACCATTCTTGGTCAAGCGCTGGCGCACTGCCTGGCCGGCCGACGCCGTGACCCCGTTGTCATGGTCGATGGTGCACCCATCCGCGAAAGCGACTGGCTCAGGCGGCGCCTGCATCGCCTGCAGGCTGAACTGACCGCACGAGGCGCATCCGCATGAAACCCGTGCCGATGTTCCCACCGGCAGCCACAGTGCCGGAGCCGATGCCGCACACCTTCACGGCGAAGGATGGACGGTTCACGTTCTCGGTGCTGGACGGCATGGTCGAGTTCATTGTCGACCGCCTGCGCCGCGAATGGAGCGAGTTGGCGGGCGAGCTCGAGGTCCGCTGTTGGCTGCCCGGCGTCCAGGCCTACGACGGCGTGCTGAGCCTCGGCACGTTCAACCTATCGAAGCCCAGGGCGCGCGCCGAACATGCCCGACTCTTGGCTGACCGCGCACGGGCAGGAGGCAAGGTGGACTGGCACGCCCTCCTCGAAGAGCTCTGCCAGCGCGTGATCGCCGACGAACGCCGCGGGGAGCCCGCCGTCCGCCTTCATGAAGTGGAGCGACCGAGTGCCGCCTCATCCGTTGAGGTGTGCGGGCTTCGACTCTCCAGCCAGCACCCGGCGATCCTGTTCGGCGATGGTGGGTCCGCCAAGAGCTTCATCGCCCTGTATGTCGCGGGCGAAATGGCCAGGCGAGGCCTCCCGGTGCTCTATGCCGACTGGGAACTCGGCCCCGAAGACCACCGCGCGCGCCTCGAGAGCATCTACGGACCGGACATGCCGGTCCAGATCTTCTACGCGCGGTGCGACCGACCCCTGGTCGCAGAAGCGGACCGCCTGCGCCGGTTGGTGCGCGAGCACAGCATCCGCTACGCCGTCTTCGACTCCATCGCCTTCGCGTGTGACGGCCCGCCCGAAGCTGCCGAGACCGCATCCGCCTACTTCGGCGCCGTCCGGCAGCTTGGCGTCGGGTCGCTGCACGTGGCGCACGTCAACAAGTCGGAGACGGGCGACGCCAAACCATTCGGCAGCACCTTCTGGCACAACGGCGCCCGCGCCACCTGGAACGCCAAGGCCGCCGGGGGTGATACCGGCGGGTCACGTCTCGCCATCGGCCTGTTCAACCGGAAGAACAACCTCGGCCCCCTAGCGCAGCCGGTCGGCATCGAGATCGACTTCAGCCACGGCGGGGCGAGGTTCAGCCGGGTGGACGTCGCGGCCGTCAACGAACTCGCAGACGCAGTCCCGCTGACCGCCCGCATCGCCCACGCCCTGGCCCGAGGGCCGAGGACCGTGCATGAGCTGGCCGCCGAACTGGACGCCAAGGTCGAGACCGTCGACCGCCTCATCCGCCGAAGCCGCAACCGCTTCACTCGGGTCACCAGTTCCGCCGACGGCATCCACCGCGTGGCGCTGCTCGACAAGAACCACGTGGAGGGCGCATGAAGCCCGGACACTTGTCCCCGGACAACGCCGGACATGTCCCCCCGGACAACTGTCCGGACACTACCCGGACACGTCCGAAAGGACCGGACGGACAAGCCCCCCCCTCTAAGGGGGGCTGTCCGGTTGTCCGGTGCCAGGTCGGAAGGGAAGAAAAGACTCCGCGTCGGGCAGACGCCAACCGGACAACCAAGCGCCGGACGAACGGTGGTGCAGTCGTGACGGGGGAGCTGTTGCAGGGGCCAGACCTGCCGGCCGACGTGGAGCGCTCGATTATCTCGATCTTGGCGGCGGTGTTGGTGGCGGAATTTCAGGGGGTTGCGGGGGCTACGGTCGATTCCCCGGGGGGAACCAACCGTAGCGATCTCGGAGGCGCGGCATGACCACTGAAACGACCAGTGCCACCGTTACCGAGAACGGCCCGGCAAACGGTGCCCGTCACAAGGGCGGATGCTCAGTGCCCGTGCCGGACGGGGCGGACCGGTGTCCGGGCTGCGGTGTCCTTCAGCCGGGCAACCTGAACGCGGCCAAGAATCCAGACCTGGCCCGGTTCCGCCGTGGAGAGGTGCCGTCCAACCTGCGCCTGTCCTCCGAGGAACTACTCAACGGCATCGTGTCCGACCTCGGGGGCGTCGAGGGCCTGAGCACCATCGAGTTGGAGTTGATCCGCACCATGGCCGACCTCCGCGCCGCGCGCCTGCTGCTGATGGTCACGGTCGACCGGATCGGCATCACCACGAAGGTCGGGCGGGGAGCCTACGACCAACTTCTCGCTACGGCTGATCGCATCCACCGCCTTGCGGCCACCCTCGGGTTGAAGCGCCGGACACGTCGCGTGACCCCGGCCACCATGTCCGACCGGCTGTCCGACCTACCAGACATTCAGCACACAGGAGACCACGCATGATCACCACCACCGTCAACGCCACCCTCGTCGAGCTGTGCCCGCTCAGTGATGCCCAGCGCAGCGCCCTGGTGGCCCGCTACCGCGCCCGCCTGGTGGCGCAGCGCCCTGCCGCCCTGTCCCGCCGTCCCGGCTCGCCCTACGGCCGCCTGGCTGGTGCTGTGGGCGTCGGCGACCCCGGCGACTACGTGTTCCCATCAGCCCCCGAGGCATCCGACTACCGGGCGGCTCTGCTCGTCTCGTTTCTGGAGGGCGCGGGGGATGGTGCCGCGCTCCTGGCTCCGGCGGGCTTCTCGTCCCCGTCCGCGTTCGTGGCGGCCCTGTCCGCCCTGGACCGTGATGCGCTCCTCGTGTCGCTGATGGCGTGCAACGCCATGACCATGACGGCCGACCACGGCGATCTGAGGCTCCACTGATGACGCCGGTCTCGGCGTCGCTGTTCGTTGAGGGCCGCCCGGTGACGCTGCAGGTGCGGTTGTCCGGCGTGGGGGATCTCACCTTGGTCCGCGCGGCGTTGACGCTGTTCGAGGGCGTGCTGGCCAAGACACGCGCGGGCGTTGTGCTCACGCCGGACGAGGATGCCGAACTGCGGGCCGCGCTGTCCTGGCTGATTGACCTCGTGTCTGACGTGCAGCCGTGGGATCTCGTGTTCGACGGGGTGCGGATTCGCCGGGGGCGGAATCTCCTCACGGCCTGTGCCGCGCATCCGGTGGCGCTCACAACGATCGCCGTCCTGATCATGCGGGCGGCGTTGTCCGTCCCTGAACCGCGTGCCGAGCGGGTGCACTGAGGTGTCGGGAACCGGAGTCGATCAGCGGGCCACGCGTTGGGTGGCGCGCGGGGTGTCCTCCACCACCCCTGGGTCCGCTGATCGTCTTCGGTCTCCGGCAGAATCCGCCCGATGCCTCCGGCGGCTGATGCGACGCGACGCGACCGTGCGCAGGGCTCGGCGGCGGACTCCCGCAGGCGCTCTGCGCACGTCATCCCAGACATGGAGAGTGCAATGACGCAGATCCGAAAGCCCGCGACTCTCTCGGCGCAGCAGCGCGTCGCCAAGGCGGCGGCCTCCCTCGAGGCGCGGGTGACCCGCATGGTGGCTCAGGTGCAGAAGAACGCGGACGCCCTGGCTCGATTCGATGCTGACTTCGCGGCCCTCCGCGACCGCCTGCGCAGGTAGTACGACCCCGGGCACGACCGCGACGCGACTCACGCGACCTAGCCGTAGGGGGCCTCATGGCCGACGAGTCCGTAGACTTCACCATCCGCGCCAAGAACGCCACCGAGGCGGCCTTCAAGGCTGTGTCGCAGGCGCTCAAGGAGCTGGAGACCCAGACCGAGAAGTCGGGCAGCAAAGCCAAGGTCACGCTGGGCGGCCAGATCAAGGACGCCCTCGCGGATGTCACCAAGGCCCTCGGCCCGATCGGCCCCATGGTGGCCGGCGCCTTCACCATCGGCGCGGTGGTCAACTTCGGCAAAGCCATCATGGCCGACGCGGACGCTTTGGTCCGCCTGAGCGACAAGACCGGCATCTCGACCGACGGCCTGCAGCGCCTCCAGATGGTCGGCGCCGGCGCCGGCAACACGATCGACGAAATCACCGCCGCCGTCACGCAGATGCAGAACCGCCTCGCGGGCGGGGACGCCTCGGCCGTGGCGGCGCTCGGCAAGCTGCACCTGTCCATCGAAGATCTGGTCGGCCTGTCGCCCGATCAGCAGTTCATGCGCATCGCCACCGAGATCGCCAAGATCCCGGACCCGGCCGCGCAGGTGAACCTAGCGATGGAGATCTTCGGCAAGACCGGCGCGGCCGTGCTGCCCACGATCAAGGCGGGTTTCGAGGGCATCAGTGATGCCGCGGTGGCCATGAGCGACGACACGGTGCGGGCGCTGGATACGGCCGGGGACAAGTGGGACGAGTGGTGGCGCAAGGCCAAGGGCGTCTCGGCCGAGGCGATCGTCTACCTCGCTGAACTCCCGAACAGCATCGGCCTCGCCGCGGCGCTGGAGCGCGAACAGAAGGCCTTCGACGCCTACTTTGCGTCGGTCGACAAGGCCGCGAGCACGGCGCAGCAGCGCCTCAAGGGCTTCGCCAATCCCGGCCTCGCCGTGCCTGGAACCCCAAAGGACATCGACGCCATCAGCAAGGCGCTCGACGCCCAACTGGAGCGCCTCAAGCGCGTGAATACCGAGACGCAGCGCCTCGGGAAGATCCGCGACGAGGCGTTTGGCCTGACCGCGATCAAAGACGCCACCGACATGGTCAAGGCCATCGGCGGGCTGGAAGGCGTCACGAAGCTGAGCGCAGAGGCGCAGGCCGAGCTACACAAGAAGCTGGAGCTGGCCCTCGACGCGGGCACGCGCAACGGGGTCGACGTACCGCTGGCGTTTGGTCGCATCTGGGAGGCCACGCTGCCGGTCGGCAAGTCGATCGATGTCATCACCGAGAGCCTGAAGGCGCTGCAGAAGGAAGTGCTGCCGCTGCCGTACCTCGTCAGCAAGTCCTTCGCGCTGCTGACGGCAGGCCCTTCCGCGTCGGACAATCAGGCCTCGACGCTGGCCGGAAAAGAGATCTCGAAGGGCATCGGCGCCGGCCTCACCGAAGGCCTGAGTGAGACGCTGCGCAAGGATCTCGGCCCGACCATCTTGCGGTCCATCGAGGGCGGTGGCGACACCCTCG
>JAKFYA010000135.1 GCA_021731095.1 Acidobacteriota bacterium
GCATTGCGTCCCGCAAGGGCCTGACCTTGCTGGTGGGGCCGCCCGCACCAGCGTGGTCTTGCCAGACCCGGCCGGCCCCACCAGCAAGGTCAGGCCCTTGCGGGACGCAATGCCGTACTGGATGGTGCTCAACGCTTCGCGATGGCTCGGCGTCATGCACAGGAAACGCGGATTTGGCGTCAGGTCGAACGGACGCTCACGCAGACCAAAGAACGCTTCGTACATCAGAGCCACCGATCCAGCAGTCCCGAGCGCCACAGCATCACAGCGCCGGCACCGCTCAGCACCACCAGCACACCTGCCACCACCGCCAAGGCCCTGTGCCGTTTGGCGACCTGCCGCTCTGCCGCCGTCAACAGTGCAGGCACACTGGCCAGCACCGGCAGCGCCAGCACGGTCACGATGTCTTCGTCCGTACGGAAGCTCGAATCGCGGAACTCGATCAGACCGACCAGCGCGATGCCGATGAACAGCCCGGCGCCAATGCCGGCCATGTTGATCAGCTGGCGATCCGGACTGAACGGACGCTCGGGCACGCGTGCCGCGTCAATGACCTTGAACTGCTCGCCAATCTGACGCCGCTCGAGGTTGGCCGCCACCTTGGCATCCTCCCCCTTCGCGAGCAGGTTCGTGTAGATGCCGCGCAGCGTGTCGTAGTCGCGATTGAGCGCAATCATTTCCGACTCGCGGGTCGGCGTCACGTCCACACGACGTTGCAGATCGAGGATGCCGCGCTGCGCGCGCTGCTGCGCCTCTTCCTTCTGCTTCATCTGACGGTCAATCATGTCCGTCTCGTTCTTGATGTCGCGCAGACGGTTCCGGCGTGCCAGATCCTGCGGCGACATCGGCTTGGGCTTCGCCGCCTGCGTCACCGGCGCCTGCTCCGCTTCCGCTTCAGCCTTCCGCTCCAGTTCCCCGATGACCCGTCGGGCACGGGCAATGTCCGGATGCTCAGGCTTGAGCCGCAGCAGCATGGCCTGAAGCTGGGCGCGTGCCCCTTCAAGCTGCTGCGCGGCCGTGCCAACGGGCACGGCTGGCGCGTCCAGGTCGACGCCCAGACCGGCCGTCGCTGCGGCGCTCGGACTGGGCGCGGCATCGGCATTGATGTCGGCGACCTGCCGTTCAAGCACGAGCTTGCGGTCCTTGTCGCGATTGATCGATTCAGCCAACTGCCCGATCTGATTCTGCAGGCTCTGAATCGCCTGCATGTTGCCCTGGAGCTGAGAGGGCAATTCGCCCGAGAACTGGCGTCGGTACTCTTCGAGCTTCTTCTCGTGCTCCAGCAGTCGCCGCCGGGCCTCGTCAAGCTGACTGTCGAGGAACTGATTGGCGCCTTCGGCCAGCACCTCACGGTCGCGCAGGTTCTCTTCCACGAACAGCGAGCCGAGCCGCTCGGCCACCTTCATGGCTGTTCGTGGGTCGCCCGACACGAAGCTCACCTTGAACGCATCGCCCTTGACCATCGACACATTGATGTCGTCGCGCATGCCGCGGACGATGTCTTCCATCAGCGCGGTCTTCCGCTCTTCGGCATACAGGCCGAAGTCCTGGATGATGCGTTCCAGACGTGTGCGGCTGAGGATCTGCTGGCTGATGGCCGGCAACCGATCCTGGATGGGTGCCGTGACGGTCGACCGCACCAGGTTCTGCGGCACGCGCTGCGGGATGACCTGAATGAGTGTCTCCGACCGGAACTTGTCCGGCAGTTCGTGCGACACCACGACGGTGACGCCGGCGACAAACGCCCACGGCAGCAGAATCAGCCACTTGAACCGGACAATGAGGTACCAGACCTCGTCGAAGTTGTAGCGTCGACCGGGCAGCATGGTGTCTCCCTATCGCCCCCGCGAGGGGGTGAGATCGCGCACGAGCGGAATGGCGAAGCTCAGGCTCATGCGCAGCGAGTGTCGAAACAGAAAGCGGGGCACCGTGTCGACCACACCAACATCCTCCCCGAGGCGATGGCGGGTGACGAGGTAGTCGAGGCTGACACGGCCCCGCTCGGAGAACGTGTAGGCCGCCCGTGCAGAGCCGGACAGGTTTGTGATGCGCCCACGATTCTGGACCGTGTCACCGGCATGTCCCAGACTGTAGGCACTGTTGGCCGACAACTGGAATCGACGCCCGACGGTTCGAACGCCATTCACGGATATCGTGTCGGCAAACACGGGACGCGACACACCCGGCACCATCTGCACACCCCTGGAGTAATTCAGGGCGGCCGTGGCCGACGCACTGGCGAGATACGACAGGCTCGCCTGCGCGGTCAGGCCAATCTGGCGCGGACGGCGATCCACCTGCACCAACGACGAGCCGGTGCTGAAGTTGAGCGTCGTCTTGCGTGACAACCGGAGCGAGCGGGCCTGCAGGAAGTCCAGGCCCACGTCCAGGTCTTCAATCACGACCGGCGTTTCGGTGTCGACAGGCTGGGTGACCGCCAGCCCATCCGCCAGCGCCAGCCCTTCCGTTTCCGGAATCGCCGACTCGACGGGTGACGAGATCCGCTGGGTCACCAGAGCCTCCTGCCGTGTGTACCCCGCATGGAACCCGAGATATCGCGTCAGTCTGTGCGTGAAGCGTGCCGATCCATTCAGCCCGCCCATGCTGGGGTCGGCCTTGTCGGGAAACGTCGTCTGGTTGAACGTGCCCCCCACGGAGAACGATGTGCCCGTGCCGATCTGCTGTGTCAGGGACAGGTCGGCACTGGTCCGGTACATGACGCGTCGCACCAGCGAATAGTCGATCGTGACGGACGGCAGCAGCCCCGGGTTCTCCATCAGTGTCTCTATGGGTATCGACGGCTCACCAACCAGCGAGAACGTCGGGATGTATCCCACATTGGCCATCGCGCGAATTGAGGTCCGCCGTCCCAGTGGCATGCCGAGCGACATGCCGCCTGTGTGTCCAATCGGCAGCCACTCATCGCGCGTGCCCAGATAGCGCATGCCTGTCGTGCCACCGAGCTGCAGTTGCACACGCCCCACCGACGGCCGATAGGCCACCGTGACCTGCGCATCTCCGTTCCCGGAGATCCCTTCCTCTGTCTCGCTCTCGCCGAGCACGCCGTTGCCGGTGCCCCGCACGGTCACCGTGGCCAGCAACACATCGCGACCACGCGGCGGACGGCTCTGCGCAACGGCTGCCGCTGCCACCGCCAGGCCCAGCATCATCAGCAACGCGACGCGCCGCCAACGGTGGCCCCGGGTGTTCACGGAATCACGACCGTGTCGCCGGGCTTCAGCAGCACGTTCTGCTGCAGTTTCTTTCCCTTCGCCACGGAGGCATAGTCAAACGGCAGCGTGAACGCCTTGCCCTTCTCGACACGCATGATCATGATCTGCTCCTGGTGGGCATATTCCCGCAGCCCACCAGCGAGCGCAATCAATTGCAGGACAGTCATCGGCGAGGTCAGGGTGTATGGACCTGGCTTGCCGATTTCGCCCGTGATAAACACCTTGCGACTATTGATCTGCTTGACCACCACCGTCGCGGACGGCTCTTCGAGGAACCGCTGCGCCAGCTCGACAATCCGTACCCGCAGGGCGTCAGGCGTCAGCCCGGCCGCCATCACGTCGTTGATCAGCGGAAGCGTGATCATGCCGTCCGGGCGCACCACCACATCGCCCGACATTTCCTTGTCGCGCCAGAACACGATGCCGAGCAGGTCGTCCGTACCAATGACGTAATCGGCCGGCAGGGCCATCGACTCCACTGGCACCGGCGGATCCGGCACCACCGGGGTGCCAGCCTCGGCGGGTTTCGGCGCCGGCTTCCGCTGGCCCTGCGCCCCGAGGTCGGCCGGGATTAGAGCGACGGTCAGCAACAGCAGGACAGCAAGGCCTGTACGTGTCATCGGAACTCCCGGAACGGGACCTGGCACTCGTGCTTGCGCAGGAAGTTGAGGAACTTCTTGTAGTCGCGTGGCTCCATATTGAAGAGCCTCGCCACAATCTTGTAATTGCCCCGCGCCTCTTCCAGTCCCTTGGTCACCAGGTCGCGCACATTGGACTTGGTGATTTCGCGATTCATGTAGAGCGGATAGACGGCTGTCCAGAACGACTCGCGGTCCTCGACGACGCGCTTGTACAGTTCGTCCGCCACTGTCCGCCGCCGTTCCTTCTTCGGGCGCAGCATGCCGCGACCGCCGCGAATTTCGAGCGGCAGGTCTTCCACGCGCACCACTTCATTGCGCCCCGTCACGACCAGCCGCTCCACAACGTTCTGCAATTCGCGGACATTGCCGGGCCAGGCGTAGTCGGTCAGCACGACCATCGCCGCCGGGTCGATCTCCTGCACGATATAGCCATTGGTGCCCACGAACTGCTGCAGCGCGGCATGTACGAGGAGGGGCACGTCCGACTTGCGATCGCGCAGCGGCGGCACCAGGAAGTGGACCACATTGAGGCGGTAGTACAGGTCGTCGCGGAACTGTCCCTGGGCGACCATGTCTTCGATCTTCCGGTTCGTGGCCGCGATGACCCGGACATCCACGCCGACACCGGCATGGTCGGTGCCGACCTTCTGCAACTCGCCCGTTTCGAGAAACCGCAGCAGCATGCCTTGCATGCGGAGCGTCATCTCGCCCACTTCATCAAGGAACACCGTGCCCGTGTCGGCCATCTCGAGCTTGCCGGCCTTGTCGCGATAGGCGCCAGTGAAGCTCCCTTTCACATGGCCGAAGAGTTCCGATTCGAGCAACGTTTCCGGCAACCCGGCACAGTTGACCGCGATGAACGCCCGGGAGGCCCTCCGGCTGGCCGCGTGGATGGAACGAGCCACCACTTCCTTGCCCGTTCCGCTTTCCCCAGTAATCAGCACCTTTGCGTCAGACCGCGCTACCCGCTCAATTTCTTCCTTGAGCTCGATAATGGACGGGCTGGTGCCGATTAGAAGGTCTCCGGTGCTCCTCATGTGTACGTGCCTGCCGTCAGAATGTTGGTTTCCAGATGCTGACCTGATGCCAGCAACCATGAGTCTGCAAAGAGTCAGCCACGTTGACGCAAAAGACATCTCCACGGATGAATTGCTTAAATTCATGGGAAAATTGGCGCGATGGCAGGCTGGACTCTGGAATAGACCCCGCAGAAAGTCCGCGATTTGGCCACTTACCAGGCCGTCTAATCACCCAATAGGAAGACTAATAGCTTCTGGACACAGGGTCCAATAGAGCACGTGCCGAAGGCGACAAAGGGCGTTACTCTACCTGAAGTCAACCCGGCCCCATGACCGTTCCTCACCACACCCCAGAACCCCAGGAAATCTATCAGGGGTACCGGCCAGTTTCGCTGGCGGCGGTGACCAGACCCACGCTGCTCGTCGTCGTGGACACGGAGGAGGAGTTCCCCTGGGAACAGTCGCTGTCACGGGAACGCACCAGCGTGTCCCACCTCCGGCACATCGACCGATTTCAGAGTCTGTTCGAACGCTTCGGCATCTCGCCCACCTATGTCGTGGACTTCCCCGTCGCGAGCCAGCCGATCGGCTACGAACCGCTGCGCGCGTTGGCGGTGGCTGGTCGCTGCAGCATTGGCACCCACATTCATCCCTGGGTCACGCCCCCGTTCGACGAACGGGTCAGCGGCTACAACAGCTTCATCGGGAATCTGCGTCTGCCGACTCAGCGCGCCAAGATCGAGGCCACCACGGCGGCCATCGAAACCAACATCGGGGTGCGGCCGCGCACGTTCAAGGCCGGACGCTATGGCATCGGACGGGATACGGCCCTCCTCATCGAGGAACTGGGCTACGACATCGACCAGAGCGTCATGCCGCACTTCGACTACTCCACGGAGCGAGGGCCGTCCTTCACCCGCTTCGATGCCCGACCCTTCACCTTCGGCTCCCGCCGCCCCCTGCTGGGTCTGCCGGCCACTGCGGCCTATCTGGGCGCGGCAGGCCGCTTTGCACCGGCGGTGTATGACGCCGCCGCGTCGCCCTTGCTGACGCGCCTGCACGGAGCCGGCATCGTGTCGCGGCTGCGGCTGGCTGACCGCCTGAACCTGTCGCCCGAGGGATACACCGCGGCCGAGATGATCCGCGTGGCGACCCATCAGGTGAAGCAGGGTGTGCCGGTCCTCACCATGACGCTCCACAGTCCGTCCGTGGAGCCCGGCCACACGCCGTATGTACGGACCGCCCAGGACCTGGAGACGTTCGTTGGCACCATGACGACGTTCCTGGAACACTTCTACACAAAGCTCTCTGGCACCTCCACCACGCCTGAGGCCCTCCGGCAACTGTTGCTGGCCAGGCCCGAGCCCATGGCGGCGCCACAAGGACACCCACGATGAACGTGCTTGGCATTTCTCCGCTCGACAAGGACGCAACCGTCACGCTGGTCGAGAACGGCACCGTGACGTACGCCGCCGGAGAAGAACGATTCACGCGGGTGAAGTTGCAGGACGGGTTCCCGCACCACGCCCTGAATGACGCCTTCGCGCGCACCGGCCTGTCACCGGCCTCCATCGACAAGGTGGTCTACCCGTTCCTGAGTGCCGACCGTGAGGCGGCACTCTTCGGCGCCAGCCTGGCCGAGGAACACCGGTTGCTCGGCTCGGCTCGCAACTACCGATCCCGTGGGCCACTGGCCTCAGCCCGTCAGCGTGTGCGCCCGCGGACGGAGGCGGTGCCCGGGCTGCGCAACCCGAACGAGACCATCAGCAAAGGTGCCGTCAAGCGCCTGGGCTACCGGCTGCTGGGCGGAGAGGGCTTGCTGTCGCGGCGTGCGGCGATGCGCGGTTCAGACGAATGGGGCCGGAGCGCCACGACCGGGCATCAGCAGTGGCAGACGGATCTCGAATCCTCCTTGCGCGACCTTGGCCTGCTCGACAAGCTCTCGCGTGTCGAGCATCACGCCAGCCACGCGGCCAACGCCTATTTCACCAGCGGCTTCACCGATGCGCTGGTCGTGACGCTGGACGGCTATGGCTCGGGCCTCGCCGGCACGGTGAGCGCCGCACGTGGTGGCGTGATCAAGCGGCTGCACAGCATTCCGTTTCCGCATTCGCTCGGCACGCTCTATGAAACCGTCACCTCGGCGCTCGGCCTCACGGCCGGTCGCCACGAGGGCAAGGTGGTCGGCCTGGCCGCGTACGGGGACCCGGCGCTGTTGAGCGAGGTGTTGCTGTCGCGCATCGAACAGGAGCCGGGCAGCTTCCGGATTCTCGAGAGCAACAATCCCTACTTCGCGCGACTGCTCAC
>JAKFYA010000408.1 GCA_021731095.1 Acidobacteriota bacterium
GCTGTGGCAGGCCGAGAAGCAGGGCGGGCAGGCGGTGCACACCGTCATCACCCAGATCAACGGCGTCTTCGACATCAACAAGCAGAAGATCCTCGACGCCACCGGCCTCGCCTACGCGCTGGCGCAGAAGCACGACCTGGTCGCGGCGGCGGTCGAGCGCTACGGCTTCACGATCAACGAACTCGGTCCCGCCATGCGGAACCAGAAGCTGAGCGAGCAGGCCGAGCAGCTCATCGAGGACTACGGGCTGCTCACCGGCTCCGGCATCGAGGTCGGGATCGTCACCACGCGCATGGCCGACGCCATGAACAAGTTCGTGGGCCAGGCGCTTCGCACCGGCACTGAAATCCCGGCGGCGATGAAGCCGATGCTCGAGAACATGATCACCCAGGGCCAGCTCACCGACGAGAACGGGGTGAAGCTGACCGACCTGTCCAAGATCAAGTTCGGCGAGACCCTGACGCAGGGCTTCCAGAAGGTGGTCGACAAGCTGGACGAGCTGATCCGAAAGCTGAGCGACACGGCCAAGGGCGTCGACGCCATCCCGGACGACGTCTCGACCACCATCCGCGTCACCGAGGAGCGGCAGACCGTCCTGCTGCCCACGGACGACCGGCGCGACGAGGGCAACGGAGAGGGCAACGGCCAGCCGATCACGGTGCCCGGTGCGGCCTCGGGCGGGCTGTTCACCCAGCCCACCTTCCGGGTCGTCGCGGAGAACCGCCCGGAGGTGGTCGGGTCACCCAACGTCATCGTGGATGCCTTCACCCAGGCGCTGCAGCAGGCCGGCGGCAAGGGTATGGCGACCGGGTCCGGCGGCGGTGACCTCTACTTCGCCATCAGCGACGGCCGCGTGCGCGACCTGAGCTATGCCGAGTTCAAGCAGATTGAGGCGGGCCTGCGCGACGGCGCGATCCGCGTGCCCAGAACGGCGATGGTCGGGTCCATATGAGCACCCCCTCGAAGATCACGCCCTTGGCGCTGTTCGCCAAGCTGCACTGGCTGGACGGCTCACCCCTCCTGCCGCACATCGAGCCCTACCGCCGGCGCATCTTTGAGGAGGCCGTGAGCCGCGACGACGCGGGCCGGCTCCTGCGCAACCTGGTGCTCTGCGGGCGGGCCAAGAAGAACTGGAAGACGAGCGACGCCGTGCTGGCGGCCTTGCACGCCCTCATCGACGATTCCCCGGGCGGCAATCAGGTCTACGTGCTGGCCAATGACGAAGATCAGGCCGGCGATGACCTCGCCATCCTGAAGCTGCTCATCGGGGCCAACCCGGCGCTCGAGGACGAGCTCCTGGTCCGGGCCAAGCACATCGAGCGCCGCGACGGGCGGGGCTTTATCGAGATCCTGCCCGCGAAGGACGTGGCCGGGGCGCACGGCAAGACGTTCCGTCTGTGCGTGTTCGACGAAGTCCACGGCATCAAGAACTGGGACATCTTCGAGGCGATGCAGCTCGACCCCACGCGCATCGACGCCCAGTGGTGGATCACCAGCTACGCGAGTCTGTTCCACAAGCCGGGCGTGCCGCTCTTCGACCTGATGAAGACCGGCCGCGAGGGCACCGACCCCCGCATGCTGTTCAGTTGGTACGGCGGGGACTTCACGACGGACCCGGACTTCGCCGAGGCCACGCCGGAAGCGCGTGCCAACCCGTCGATGGCGTCCTGGCCTGATCCGGACTACCTCAGCCAGCAGCGCACCCGGCTGCCCGGCCACAAGTACCGTCGCCTGCACCTGAACCTCCCGGGCCTGCCCGAGGGCAGCGCGTTCCAGGCTGAGGCGGTGATGCAGGCCGTCGACCGGTCCGTCCGTGTGCGGGAGCCTCTGTCAGGCGTCGTACATCGGGCGTTCGTAGACATGAGTGGCGGCAGTAGTGATGACGCAGTGCTCGGCATCGCGCATCAGGAGGACAACCGCCTCGTCCTCGATCGGCTGATGAATCAGGGGGCGCCCGTGCCCTTCGACCCGCACAAGGCCGTCGGCCGCTTTGCGGCCGAGCTGAAGCGATACGGCTGCAGCGTGGTGACGGGGGATGCCTACGCGGGACAGACCTTCCGGTCCGCCTTCGCCGAGCACGGCATCAGCTACGAGGTGAGCGCCCGAACGCGGTCCGAAATCTACGAGGCGTTCGAGGTGCTGTTGAACACCGGCCGCGTCGTCCTGCTCGACGCGCCGACGCTTGAGCAGCAGTTGCTCGGCCTGGTGTGGCGGGGCGGGCGCATCGACCACCCGGCCGGGGAGCATGACGACTGGGCCAACGCCGGCGCCGGGGCCATCGTGGCCACCATGGCGCCGCAACTGGGCGCCTGGGCCGAGTTCGTGCAGCGGCAGTACGGCGGCGACCTCGACCGGGAGCGGGCACAGGCTGCGCGCGTCGCGGATGAGGGTGTCGTGACGACGCTGGTGAGCCATGGCGGGGACGGCGACCACACCGCCGAGGCCATAGACAGCGAGGCGCTGCAGACGGTCGACGCCGGCGACGGGTGGGGGCGGCGATGTCCGACCCCGATGTAACGCACGGCCTTCCACGATTCCGCAACTGGCGCGTCGACCCCTCGACGGCGGACATCGTCAACGAGCTGGACACGGTGCCCCTTGAACCCAGCACCGACACCACCGGCGACCTCTGGCCACGGCGTGCGCGCCCGCCCCGAGACCGCCGGCCACGCACGACGCGACGCGACCCCACTTTCTCAAGGAGTCCACACGATGAAACACCTGACCATTGATGAGCAGATCCGCGCTGCGGAAGTCGACCTGACAACCCTCAGCGACGAACGCAACCGACGACAGGCGGACCAGCGCGCCGTCCTGGCCGATGCCGACGAGGCTGACGCCGAAGCGGCGCGCCTGGATGAGCGCCGGCGAGCCCTGTTGCGCGTCGCGTTCGGCGAGACCAAAGATGCCGAGGCAGCCCGGGAGTTGGCCACCCTGCCGGCCGAGATTGCCGCTGTCCGCCAGCGTGCCCGCGACGCGCGCGAGGCGGCCGAGCTGCTGGCGCCGTCCATCGTCGAGATGAACGCCCCGATCGAAGAGGCGGCGCAGGCCCGCAAGGACGCCCTGCTCGACCAGGCGTATGAGGCCCACCGAGCACTCACCGAGGAGCTGATGCGGCGCCTGGCGCCCGACAACGACCTGATCCAGGCGTGGATTGCCAGCGCGGAAGCGTTCGAGGCGCACTACGGCGCCACCCTCGGCCGACAGCCGCAGATGCCCGAGCCGTTGTTTCAGGTCGGGCGGTTCCTGGCCGTCCACGCGCAGCGCGTCTTGGGCGTGCGCTACGCCCAGGTCATGGGCCGCGTCTGGCCGGTCCAGACCGCGGACCTGGCGGCCGTGCTCGACGAAGTGGCGCCGCAGGTGGCCCGCCGTCGACAGGCCGAGAACGAGGCCGTACGTCAGCAGGCGACCGTCTAGGGGACGACGTCGCTCAACCCTTCACGCGACTCTCAGGAGCAACGAACGATGAAACCCACACCACTGGCCTCGATACCCGGCGCCACCCCCATCGACCTGGGCGGGCCGTCCTCGCAGGCAATCTTCACGCCCCTCGACCCGATGGGCTACGGCGACCAGCGCTCGACGCCGGGACCATCCGCCCCACCCCTGCCCGGCGCGCGCTCGCTCGAACATGCCGTTGAGCCCGCTCCCGTGTTCACGCCGACCGGGACGCCGGGCCGTGGGCTGAGCCAGGACGCCCCGCACGAACGGTAAACGCCTGTCGGTGCAGTGCACGCTGGCGCCCAGTCGGGCTGGTGTGCACTGCACCGGGGATTCTGAGTGGGGGGTATTGCGTGGCAATCCGGGGAGGGGTAGAGTGAGTCCTGAAAGCGGCCGACCGACGTGCGCTAACACGCCGACCGGCCTAAACCGTCCACCCGAGCAAGCGGGCCGACGATCTGCTACCGATCGTAGCATTTCGACCCGCGGCATCCTCACGGAGGCCGCCATGTCACGCACGTCCTCACGCGCCACGAAGTCCCCGGCGCCCATTCTCGCGTTCGTCAATCCTCGCCACACCGCGCCGCCGGCGTTGCTTGCCAAGGTGCAGGCGCTTCTCGCTGTACGCCCGCTCGCGGCAGGCATCCTCGAGCGGCTGGTCGATGACCTGCTGAACTCGCATGAGGTGGGCCAGTGCTGACCGACAAGCCGCATCGTCTCCTCAAGGTCGCCGAGGCGGTGGCCTACCTCGGGCTGCCGGCCACGGAGGGCGCGAAGACCCTCTACAGGCTGGCCGAGGCGGGAGACATCACCCACATCCGCCTGCGCCAGACGATGCGCACGCGGATCGTCGAGGGCCGCCCCCAGCGCTACCGCAAGCCCGGCCGGATCTACTTCCTCGCCGCCGACCTTGACGCCTGGCTAGACAGCCGCCGCGTGGTGAGCCACCGGGTGGCGGCGACGCCTGAGCCGCCACGTCCGACGCCGGGGCCATCACTCGATGTGCCGGCGGGCCTCAGGCGGTTCTCGTAGACTTCGGTCGAGACGGACATCGAAGTACCTGACATTGAGAACGGAGACAGCGTGGGACTGACAGTGGATGTGCTCGAATTCACAACTTGGTCGGAGTTCTCGACAAGATTGGAAGCATTGCGGCCCAACAGGCTGTTTAGGGGCCAGAAAGATGCCGAGTGGGGGCTTTGTACGTCTCTGGAGCGTTACACCCCGGCGAGCCTAAGCTCCAAAGACGTTGAAGCGGCAATAGTTGCGGAATTCGAGAAGCGGGTCGACTTGCATGTTGCTGGGCGAAATTCGGCTGACATCCTCGAATTGTTGGCCAGGATGCAGCACTGGGGGGCGCCGACCCGACTTCTCGACTTCACCGCATCACCGTATATCGCCGCCTATTTTGCCGTTGAAGAGGCGGCCCGAAACGACAGCCCATGTGCCGTATGGATCGTCGACGAGTTGGCCTGTCGCAAGTCTGCAGGAGAGATGCTTCGCCCTGAGGGCTCCCCCTATGACCCGGTTCTCTTCTCGTGGATGGTGGGCAGCGAACCTGACTACTTCCGAAACACGCTCTGGAAGAAGTCAACTCAGTGTGTGATTCCGGTGACGCCACGTCGAAACAGTGACCGGATGTCACTACAGCAGGGAGTATTTCTATTTCCGGGCGATCCGAGTGCAACTTTTGAGGACAACCTGGCCGCCAATCACATGCAGCCTTTCGCAATCAAGAAGTACGTGCTGAAAGGTGAGTATCGAAGGGCGCTCGAGCATCTCAGGACGATGAATATTACGCGTGAGACTCTATTTCCTGGGCTTGAGGGGCTCGCGCAGTCGTTGCGCTACCTACCCCTTGCTGAGAGCCGAGAGGAGTGGAGAATCCGACAGATCCGGGAGTCACTCACAGACCCGGGAGCCAGCGGGAAGGAGGAGTAGGGTGATCGCCGCCATCTACGCCAGAAAGAGCACCGACCAGACCGGCGTCGCCGACGACGCGAAGTCGGTGGCCCGCCAGATCGAGTCCGCGCGGACGTACGCCGAGGCGCACGGCTGGACCGTCGCCGAGGCCTACATCTACGTCGACGACGGTATCAGCGGCGCCGAGTTCGAGCGCCGGCCAGCCTTCCAACGCCTGATGGCGGCCGTCGCCGCCGCCCCGGCGCCCTTCCAGGTGCTCGTGATGTCGGAGGAGTCGCGGCTCGGCCGTGAGTCCATCGAGACCGCCTACACGCTGAAGCAGCTCGTCACGGCCGGCGTGCGCGTGTGCCTCTACCTCGATGACCGGGAGATCACGCTCGGCTCGTTCGCCGAGAACACGATGATGTTCCTGCGGGCCGAGGTCGCCGCTGAGGAGCGTCGGAAGTCGGCCCAGCGAACCAAAGACGCGCTCGCACGCAAGGCCAGGGCGGGCCACGTCACCGGCGGGCGGGTGTTTGGTTACACGAACCGGCGCACCGAGGCCGGGCATGTCGAGCGCGTCATCGAACCGGCCGAGGCGGCCGTCGTGGCCCGCATCTTCGCGCTGTGTGCAGACGGTTACGGGATGAAGCAGACGGCCAAGCAGCTCAACGCCGAGGCGGCCACGTGCCCGCGTCCGCAGCAGGCGCGGCCGTCCGGCTGGGCGCCATCGTCCGTCCGCGAGGTGCTGTACCGCGAGCTCTACCGGGGCGTCATCGTCTGGAACAAGACCAAGAAGCGCGACGCATGGGGCCAGCACCGCGCCACGGATCGGCCGGAAACCGAGTGGATGCGCATGGAGGCCTCGCATCTGCGCCTCGTCTCTGATGAGGCGTGGGAGGCGGCCCACCGTCGCCTCGCTGAATCGCGGGCGCTCTACCTGCGCAGCACGAACGGCACCGTGTGGGGCCATCCGGCGCGGGGGACCGAATCGAAGTACCTCCTCGTCGGCCTCGCCACCTGCGGCGTGTGCGGGGCGGGCCTGTCGCACGTCACCCGGGACCACGGCCAGAAGCGGGCCTCGTTCTACACCTGCACGGCCAATCTCAGCCGCGGCCGCCACGTCTGCACGAACAACCACCGCTGGTCGATGGAGCGCCTGAACGGGGTCGTCCTGCAGGCCATGGCGGATCAGGTGCTGTCCGAGCGCATCATCGCGGGGGCGGTCGCCGAAGCGGTGAACCTGATGAAGTCCAGCGGACGCCCCGGGCCTGAGGCGGGGACATTGCGACACGACCTCGAGAGCCTGACGCGGGAACTGGCGGGCCTCACCGCCGCGCTGGCTGCCGGCGGGGGAGACCTGCAAACCCTGATTGATGCGGTGCGCCTACGCGAGGACCGGAAGAGGGCCATCGAGGCCCGGCTGGCCGCGCTCGACGCTGCCCGGAGCGCGACGCCGGTGGACCCGGCCGCCCTGGCCCCGGCGATGCGTCGACGCCTGCAGGCGTGGCATGAGCCGTTGTCCCAGCACGTCGGCCAGGCACGTCAGGTGCTCCGCAAGTTGATGGTGGGGCGGTTGGTAGTGACCCCGGCCGAGGATGACAACCGGGCAGCGGTGGTCACGGGCACGGCTACGCTCGAGAAGGTTCTCGGGACGATAGTCGAAGGATCAAAGGGAGTGGCGTCCCCACCGGGATTCGAACCCGGGTTTCAGCCTTGAAAGGGCCGCGTCCTAGGCCTCTGGACGATGGGGACGTGTAGTACTGCCGGGGTGTTGCGTGG
>JAKFYA010000105.1 GCA_021731095.1 Acidobacteriota bacterium
GCAGGCGTGGGTACCGCGTGAAGCGGGCATCGGTGAAAGACCGGCGGCACTGCGTGTAGGTGGGGCCGTTGGACGACGGCACCCGGTGGGCGTGCAGGCACGAGTCGCACAGACCTGCCGGGGGAAGCGGATGCTGTGGGGACACGGGCACCATGGCATTATCATGCCGCTCCCTGCTCCCATCGGAGCCGGGTGTTGCGTGGACCCCGACGTTCATAGCCCGCAGGCCGAGACGGGCACGAGGCACTGATGAGGCACAACTCGAAGCTGACCTATTTCGTGGCAGGGGCCGTACTGGCGATGCTCTCGGCCGGGGGGATGCACTTCCTGGATGTCCGAGCGGCAGAGCCGAAGATCCGCAAGGGCACGCACGTGAACCTGTCCCCCGAGGATTACATCGAGATTCTGCAGCTCATCAACGAGTATCCCAGGGACGTCGATGCCGGCGCGGCGCGGGACGCGTCATGGATGTTCATGAAAGACGCCCGGTCGGTCGGCATGTCCGGCGCGCCCATGGTGACCCCACAGGATCACCAGTTCTTTTACGGCAGCCTCATCGCGAAAGGCACCGGGCAGGCGAGCAAGGGTGGCAACCGCCACTTCAATACCTCGCCGGTCATCATCGGCCTGCCGAACGGGACGGCGCGTGGGTCGTCCTACATGATCGGCATCTCGATCAAGGGACCAGACGAGAAGCCGACCATCGACCTGATGGGGAAGTACGAAGACATCTACGTGAAGACGTCCGAAGGCTGGCGGATGAAGGAGCGGATCTGGACATCCGACCAGCACGTCGGCTCGTTCCAGGATGTCGCGCCCTCACCGGTGCTGGCGGACCCGAGCACCTGGACGACGCGAACCGAGCAGGAAATTCAGCGCCTCTGGGCCCGCGGGATGAAGCGCGATCCGTCAGGCGCGCCGGTGCCGATGCCCACCGCGGCCCCGGCGACATCCGCTGCGAAGTAGCAGACGGAACGACCGGGGAAACCGACGGTTTCCCCGGAGACGTCCCGAACTACTTCTTCTCCAAAGTTCGGAGGAAGTTCACCACGTTCCAGGTGTCCGTCTCGCTGAGGCGGTCGTCCCACGCTTCCATGATGAACTTCGGCCCCACGCCGTTGCGGATGGTGTGGAAGAGCTCGCCGTCAGTCGAGCCGAAGTCCCACGTGCCGTCCGACAGGTTCGAGGCCGGACGTTCGCCTGCCTCCTTCGGTGGACCGCCGCCGCCGTCTTTCGCGTGGCACCCGCGGCACCGACGCATGTAGATGGTCTCGCCCGCAGCGACCGATTCGGGAGAGGTGGCCACCGGGTTCTTGACCTTGGCGGCCTCCGGGTTGCCCCCGGTCTTCTCCTGCGCGGCTGAGACGGCCACCAGGCAGGCCAGTGGCAGCGCCACGGCCAGCATATGCACTACTCGACGCATGGTCATCCTCACTACTTCGCCAGGGGGTTGGGACGGAGCTGGAACTGGATGGCTTTCGGGCGTTCAGTCGGGCCTCCCTCCTGGTGCCACGTGGCCTGTTCGGAGTGCGTGGTCCAGAGGCCGCGCCCTTTCCAGCCTGCCTTCGCGTCGTCAATCCGACCGTCCATGCCACGCGCCATGAAGCCGCGCGGGTAGGGCACGCGCATCACCACCCACTTGCCGGCGACCAGCGCCATGATGGAATCGGAGCCACTGCCCACCAGCATCGGGGTGTTGTTCCCGAAGCCGCCGGTGTTGTGCCAGTCCACCCAGTTCAGATAGTACGAATCGGCACTGCCCGTGCCTTCCACGGTCTTGAAGTTCGGTCCGGGTGCCGGGTGGAGCGTCCAGCCCTCGGGGCACTGCTGCCCGGTGGCGGTCGGGCCGTTCAGGGGACCCTGGCACTTGCGCCGGTCGAACGACGCGTAGTGTCCGCTGTTCAGCCCCACCCAGATCACGCCCGTCGAACGGTCGATGTCGATGCCGTGCGGCAGATAGGCGGACTGCTTCGATTTCGGATTGTTGTACGGCGGCTCATAGACTTCCAGCAACTGTGTCTTCGGGTCCAGCCGCGTGATCGACCCGGGGATGCCCAGCACGGAGAACCAGATGGAGCCATCAAGCGGGTTGGGAATCAGCGCATAGCCGCCGGCCTTCGCCTGACGGTCGCGGGTGGGGTCGACAGGTGCATCAGCGGGCGTCCCGGGGAAGTCGGCCTTGCCGTTGCCGTTGGTGTCGATCACCGTGTCGATGCTCCCGGCCGCGGCCTTGCCGTCTCCGGTGGCCTCCCACTTCTTCACGTCGAAGTACTTGCCGCTGCCGAACCAGAGCTTGTCGTCGTCGGCAAACTGCAGGTGGCCGCCGCCAGGGCAGCCCGCAATGTGCCGCATGGTGCCCGCCTTCGGATCGTAGAGGCGGCAGCCGTCGCGCGTCGTAATCCAGACGCGGCCCTTTGCGTCGGCCATCGGATTGTGCGGTGCGAGCTTGCCCTTCCAGATGACCTCGTCACCCCAGTACCGCGAGGGGACCGGTACGTCCTGCTGCCACGCCCACGGCATCTTGTTGTCCAGCACCTCCAGCTCAATTCGCTTGGAGCTGTGCGTGACCGGGTCCAGCACCGACACCCAATCCCCGCTCAGCTCCTCGACACCGACATACGGGCCGTAGGCGTTCACGGTAGGGTTCCGCCGGTCGGTCGCGATGCCGTCATGCACGAACGTCTTGGCCGTCGCCCACTCCCACTGCGTCACCACGATGTTGCGTTCCTGCCCTTCGGGGCGCGGCGGGGCCACCGGGAGTTCGCCACCGGCAATGCGGTCGCTCCACCGCGCAAAGTACTTCAGCGACCCACGGCCAATGGGACCAAGGGAGCTGTTCATGAAGGCGCCGCTGATGCCAATCTGGATCCGCTCGTCCCAGGCATCGACGGAGTTGGGAAACTTCGCCCGGAGATCCGGCGGAATGTCGCGCGTGACCTTCGTGCCCATCTGGTGGCACTGCGTGCAGGCCAGGTTCATCTTGATGTTGCCAATCCACTCGCCCTGCGTCCTGATGGATTCGGGGATGCCGTTGCCCTTGCGTCCGGTCCCCGGGAACTCGGTCGGGGCCGGCGGTTCGAGCAGGGCGTACCAGTAGTTGGCCGGGTAGTACTCCGCGGCCGCGGCCGGTGTCGGCGCGACCAGCGCTTTCAGATTGAGCTGCTTGCCCGGTGCCGACTTCACCTTGGGCGAGTCGACCAGCCCATACCCTCGCACCCAGACGTCATAGGAGGCCGGCGGCAGGTCCGGCACCACATACCGGCCGCGGCTGTCGGTGACAACGGTGCGGATGAACCGCGTCGGCAGGTCGCGCGTCTCCGCCACCACCCACACTCCAGCTTCCGGGCCCCTGGTGCTGGCGACCACGCCACCGATGTCATTGGCGTCGATGCTGACCGGGGTGACCTGACGGGCGTTCAGCCCTGTCATCAACACAACCAGACACAGGGCGGCCAGTGTGCCGCAGGTCAGGACGAGACGTCGGATGCCACGCGTCATGAAGGCTCCTTGAAGGGGTGGGCGTGAAAGGCGAGGAATGATACCAGAGGCCGACACGGGTGAGTGGCCGGTCGATTTGGAGGAGCCGACCCGCAGACGGTATTCTCATCGTTTCCGAGGGTATTGCATGCTCAGGCAGGTCTTCTGGTGGACGCGCGGCCGCTGTGGTGTGCGCAGCATGCTGCTTGCGGCCGCATGGTCGTCTGTGGCCATGGCGCAGACGCCCAGAGAGCCGGCTCAGGCGGTCACCTTCAACCGCGATGTCGCGCCGATCCTCCACGCGCACTGTGTGGTGTGCCACCATCCCGGCGCGGCCGGTCCCTTCAGCCTGGTCACCTTCGCAGACGCCCGGACGCGGGCACGTCTCATTGCCACGGTCACGGCCCGGCGCGTCATGCCCCCGTGGCAGCCATTGCCCGTGGGTCCGGCCATGCGGGGCGCGCGACGGTTGAGCGATGCCGAGGTGCGCGTGCTGCAGCAGTGGGTCGACAGTGGTGCGTTGGAGGGAGACCCGGTGGACCGACGCACGCCGCCTGCGCTTGCGCCAGGCTGGCATCTCGGCGAGCCGGACCTGGTGGTGTCCATGGCGGTGCCATTCGAGCTGGCGGCAGGCGGAGCCGACTCGTTTCGCAATCTCGTGCTGCCGGTGCCGATCACTGGTCGCCGGTACGTCCAGGCCGTGGAGCTCCGGCCGGGCAACCCGAAGGTGATCCACCACGCCCGCGTGATGGTGGACACCACGGGCGCCTCGCGACGGCAGGACGACCTGGATGCGGCGCCTGGCTATCCAGGCATGGACACGCCTGGCGCGCGGTTCCCGGACGGCTATTTCCTCGGATGGGCGGCAGGCAAGGTGCCGAAGCGCGAGGCGTCATCCTGGTCGCTCGAGCCGGGCACGGATCTGGTGGTGCAGCTGCACCTCCGGCCGACCGGTCGCGTGGAGCCGGTCACGTTCTCCGTGGGCCTGTACTTCACGGAGACGCCGCCGCCCTTCACCCCGGCCGTGCTGCAGATGGGCGCACGCACCCTCGACATCGCGGCGGGGGAACGCGCGTACGTCGTGGACGACAGCTATGTGCTGCCAGTCGACGTCAAGGCGCTGCGCATCGCGCCCCACGCCCACTACCTCGGGCGGGAGATGGTGGTGCGGGCTACGCCACCGGGACGAGAGCCCATCACCCTGCTGCATATTCCCGACTGGGACTTCAACTGGCAGGACGACTACGACTACGAGCAGCCGGTGACGCTGCCGGCCGGCACGCGGGTGGACCTGCGGTTCACCTTCGACAACTCCTCGGACAACCCGCGCAACCCCCACGCGCCACCACAACGGGTAGCCTTCGGGTCGCAGGCCACCGATGAGATGTGCGAACTGTTGGTGCAACTGGTTCCGGCACGCGCGGCCGACCTGCCTCGCCTGCAGGAGAGCATCTATCGCAAGACGCTGGAGGTGGAGACGGCGGAGCTGCAGAAGCGCGTGGCCGACCGGCCGGCTGATGTCGAGGCACGGCTGAGCCTCGGCAACATCTACATGCAGACCAGTCGCTGGGATGATGGCGCACGCGAGTTCGAATCCGCCGTGCGGCTGGGGCCGGACCATGCCATTGCCAATTACAACGCCGGGCAAGTGGCGTTCGCTCGCCGCGACTACGTCACCGCGCGCCAGCGGCTGGAGCGGGCCACGGCGCTCAAGGCGGATCTGGTGGAAGGGCATACGACGCTCGGCATCATTCTGGAGATGCAGGGCGAGGCCGACAACGCCAGGCGCCACTACCGGGCGGCACTCGCGACCAGGCCAGGCCACCTGCCTGCGGCCACCAATCTGGCGCGTTCGCTGATGCGGGCCGGCGAATGGCGCGGGGCCGTGTCGGTCCTGGAACGCACGCTGCGCGAGCGACCGGCCGAGCCGGCGCTGCTGGAGCTGCTGAACCAGGCCACGAGTGGCGCAGCCGCCGCACCGACAGAGGCACCTGTGCTGGACCTGGACGGGACGCCCGTGGTGCTCACGTCACCTGGCGTGAAGGCGACGGTGCTGCTGTTCGTGGGTACCGATTGTCCCGTCTCGAACCGGTACGCGCCGGAGGTGCGTCGGCTGTCCGAACAGTTCAGCAAGGCTGGCGTCTCGTTCGTGACGGTCTATCCCAACCCGGCCGAGACCACCGCGAGCATCCGTCAGCATCTGCGCGAGTACCGACTGCCACCGCGCGCCGTGCATGACGCCGCCCAGCGCCTGGTGGCACGCAGTGGTGCCACGATCACGCCCGAAGTGGCTGTGTACGACAGGGGCGGTCGTCTGGTGTATCGCGGCCGCATTGATGACCGCTATCCCCGCATCGGCGTTGAGCGCGCATCGCCGACCCGCCGCGACCTGCAGGAGGTGTTGACGGCCCTGGCGGCAGGCCAGACGCCCGCGCTGCGCACGACCGAGGCCGTCGGCTGCTTCATTGCCGACCTGGCACCGTGAGCCCGTTCCCGGAGGGAGTCAGGCGACGCCGTATCATGAAGACATGACCGGCTGGCGTCTCGAGCATACCTACGCGGACCTTCCGCCCCTCTTTCACGCCGAGGCCAGCCCCACGGCCGTGCGCGAACCGCGCATGGTGGTGTTCAACCATGGCCTCGCCGCCGAGCTGGGGCTCGACGCAGTCACGCTGGACAGTTCCGAGGGCGCGGCCTTCTTTGCCGGCAACGCCCTGCCCGAAGGGGCCAGACCCCTGGCGCAGGCCTATGCCGGCCACCAGTTCGGCCACTTCACGACGCTGGGTGACGGTCGCGCCATGCTGCTCGGCGAGCAGATCACGCCGGTTGGGGCACGATTCGACATTCAGTTGAAGGGCGCCGGCCGCACGCGCTATTCGCGTCGCGGAGATGGCCGCGCGGCGCTGGGTCCGATGCTGCGCGAGTACATCATCAGCGAGGCGATGCACGCGCTGGGCATTCCCACCACCCGCAGTCTGGCCGTGGTGGCCACGGGCGAGCCTGTTGCGCGGGAACGGGTGCAGCCCGGTGCGGTGCTGGTGCGCGTGGCCGCCAGCCACATCCGCGTCGGAACGATGCAGTGGGCGGCTGCGCACGAGGACACAGAGGCGCTGCGGGCGTTGGCCGACTACACGCGGGCACGGCACTATCCGGAACTGGGTGCAGGGCCAGGCAACTATCAGGCGCTGTTCGACGTCATCCTCGCGCGTCAGGCCGCGCTGGTGGCTCGCTGGCAGCTGGTGGGGTTCATCCACGGGGTCATGAACACCGACAACATGGCGCTCTCGGGTGAGACCATCGATTACGGTCCCTGCGCGTTCATGGATGCCTACGACCCGGGCACCGTGTTCAGCTCCATCGACGAGG
The DNA here is from genome assembly GCA_021731095.1 of Acidobacteriota bacterium. Classification (GTDB taxonomy): domain Bacteria; phylum Acidobacteriota; class Vicinamibacteria; order Vicinamibacterales; family UBA2999; genus JAKFYA01. Next base: position 6,844 of record JAKFYA010000105.1, read on the forward strand.
CCGGTCGCTACGCGTACACGAACCAGCCGCCCATTGCCCAGTGGAACCTCGCCCGTCTGGCCGAGTCGATGCTGCCGCTGTTCGATCCGGATGCGGACACCGCCGTCGAGTGGGCCACGGCTGCCATCGGGCGCTTTCCGGAGATCTTCGAACGGCACTGGCTGGACGGCATGCGCGCCAAGCTGGGCCTGTTCACGGCCGAGCCCGACGACGCCGCCCTCGTGCACGACCTGTTGGCCCTGATGCATCGTCACAGCGCCGACTTCACGAACACGTTC
>JAKFYA010000191.1 GCA_021731095.1 Acidobacteriota bacterium
AAGGTCCCCGGCGTTCAGGGGCTTCCAGTCCTGCGGCCGCTGGACGTTGAGGGTTCTGGAGAGTGCCGCCGCAACATCCATCTTGTGCTTCGCGGCTGAGAGGAGCGCGCGCGCGGCATCACCGTTGTTGTGACAGGAATAGCAGCCGAACTTCGGCTGCCACGCGGGGCCTTCCTTCGCCAGGAACCCGACCGCCCGCGCCTCTGGAGAGAGTCCCTGCGGACTCGCCTTCGTGGCGAACAATGCGCTTGCCGGGAGCATCACTGCCAGAAACATCCAGGTCGTCTTCCGCACTCGCCCTCCGCATGAACATGCGTATGCCTAGTTGAACAGCCGTTCAACCGGCATACTACTCGGAGTTCAGTTCGTGGGCAACTCGGTCGACCAACGCTCCCGTTTCGAGGCCGACCAGGGTCAGATCGAGGACGACTGCGGCGAGGGCATCGGCCTCGTGTCCCGGCGTGCCGTCTGGCAATTGGCCCAGCACGGCCGGCCCGTGCACGGCAGACCAAAGCACGCGTGTGATCTGGGTGGGCGTCAGGCCCGGGGGGAACACCCGCTCGTTGAGGCAGCGCTGCGCGTGTGCGTGAGCAGTCTCGACGGAGCGCCGCAGGTCGGGCGTCGGTGCGAACCGCGGCAGGGCGCGGTCAACCCAGAGGAGCCTGAAAAACTCGGGATACGTCTTGCTGAACTCGTAGTAGCCCAAGAAGAACTTCCGCAGGGCATCCACAGGATCCGGTGAGACGATGCCAGCCCCAGCGTCGGCGTACAGCCGATGTCCCTCGGCGTGCAGGGTCTCGAAGATCTCGTTCTTGTCCTGGAAGTACGTGTAGATGGATCCGGCGCTGCATCCAATCTCCTGCGCCAGAGCCCGCATCGTCACGGCAGAGTAGCCCTCACGGCCATACAGCCGGAGCGCAGCCTGGAGGATGATGTCGCGCGTCCGTGAGCGGAACGAGACTCCGGCAGGTCCTCGGGCGGCAATCGGAACGGTGGAGGCCTTCGCCTTCGACTCCGCCTTGTCCCCCTGCTCAGTGATGTCCCGGCCTGACCGCAACGTCTGTCGATTGGTAGTGCCCACAGTCCCACCAAGAATAGCGCAGTCGCGCGCGCGAAGTTCCACCACTTGACCGGACACGACCCAGTTTCGACGATGCGGGTCATGTCAGCCGCATCATCGGCTGGGCATTTGCCGTGCTTGCACCAGAAGAGCTCGATTTGGCATGGTGGTTCTGGTTCGATAACATCCCCAGTTCGGGCTTCAACGTGCCGCTGCTATGGCAGCAGCCGGATCTGCCACGACCGCAATTCCTGCAAGGGGATCGACAGGGAACCATGTCATGACCGACACGACCGACATGCAGGGCAAAACGGTGGTTATAACCGGCGGGACTTCGGGGGTGGGCCAGGTGTCGGCCCGCGAACTTGCTCGGCGCGGGGCACGGATTGTTCTGATCGGTCGTGATCGGACACGCACGGATGCGGAACTGGAGGCACTCGCAGCGATTGCCCCCGGGATCTCGCATAGCGCCTATTTCGCGGATCTCTTTTCGATGCACGATGTCCGGCGCGTCGCCGCCGAAATCGCCGCAGCCGAACCGCGCATCGACGTACTAATCAACAATGCCGGCGCGAATATGGGCGTTGCCGGGCGCAAGGAAACGGTCGACGGGCTGGAGAAGACGTTCGCACTCAACCACATGGCGCCCTTCGTACTGACCGATGGATTGGTCGAGACCCTGTGCGCTTCGGCTCCGGCGCGGATCGTCAACACTGCATCTGATCGCGCCATGGTCACCAAGCTGAACTTTGCAGACCTGCAAGGCGTGAACAGCTATCGTTCAATGGACGCCTATTGCAAATCAAAGCTTTGCAATATCTATTTCACGCATTCCTTGTCTGGTCGGTTGCGTACTGCCGGGGTAACCGTCAACGCGTGGAATCCGGGTTTCACGCGCACCCGCTTTATGAACGGACAACCGCTATTGGTTCGGATCGCTGCGAGGTTGATTGGGGGCGACCCGGAAGACCGCGCCCGCACACTGACCCACCTCGTGGCAGATGCAGAGCGGGCAGGGGATACCGATGCGTTCTGGGCCTATATGAAGCCCGGCAAGATGTCGGCCGCATCCCGCGATTCAGGCGCAGCCGAGCAGTTGTGGCAGGCCTCCGTGGAGATCTTCACCACCCTGTTCGGTGTCCCGCCGCGCATGGCGGCACTCCCGGCCGACGGCTGAGCTGGTGTCGCGCACCTCCTGACGAGTCGCCAAGTCACGACCAACAGGGGTCATCGCTTCGAGGCTGGGTTCCACTTTATCAACCCGTCGAACTGTCGTCGTTCAGGCGGCGTACGGCTTCGTCCACCACGCGTCGCCGGCACCAGCCGCCCACGCTCCGGTCAAGGCGAAGGCCAGAGCCAGTGCCCAGCGGCGCACGACGCCGGGCCAGAAGCGACGCAGCTCCAGGTCGCGGCAGTTCCGTACGTCAGAGACCGTTCGCTGGGCCTGCGCAAGCCACGTCTCCTCCTGCCTGAGCAGAGCCCGCAGCTCGCTGTCGCTGGCCAACGCGTCAGCCTGAGTCTGCAGAATCCTGGGAACTCCGATGCGCGCGCCAGCGCACCGCGCCTAACATCACCGTGTCAGTCGCCGATCACGCGCGTGCTCAGCGATTTGCGGCCATTGAGCGATGTGGCCGGTCCTGTGAGCGATCCGGAAAGTGACCGGTCACAGGACGCGGGCGGTCACGCTCAGGCTGGGCCACTGAACTGTGAAACGCGCGAATTGTTTAGGGAAAGTGGTGCGCCCGGTAGGATTCGAACCTACGACCTTTGGCTCCGGAGGCCCTGCGTCCGAACGGTTATCCCAAGACGGTTATAGGTGAACGCGCCCGCGCGCGGTCACATGTGACGAATCCGACCGCGTTCTCGCCGATTCCGCACTCAGTCCACCGAACGGTGATAACCGATCGTCCCCGGGCGCTTCGCACTGTCCGCGTGTGCAGGTAGGATCCTGCCTCGTGGCCCTTCTCCAAGATCGCAAACACCCCCAGGACCAGCTGCTGCTCGCGGTGCGCGTCGAGTTCCTGGAGGCGGTGCGGCGAGAGTGTCCGGAGGCGGTCGCCGACCTCCATGACCGCGTCTTCGTGCCCGTGCGGGCGGCGGTACCACCCGCGAACCTGCGGACCCTGTTGCTCCGCCGGATCCCCCATGCGGAAGACCTCCCGCGTGGGTCGCACTACCGCCGGACCCGCGCCGCCATCGCGCGGTGGGCGCGGCGCTGGGGGCTCTCGGCCCCGTGGATCCGCGACCAGGCGTGGCGCACGCTGCGCTACTGGGAGACGCATCCCCGCCTCGCCGCCACGCGCCGCTGGGCCCCGGTCATCAACACGCGCTCGCCGTCCACACACGCGGCCGATGAGAAGGTCCTGCGCCCCCGAGATGTTTCCGGCCTGCAGTGGCTGGTGAAGGCCCGCGTCTGTCGGCCTCCTGTGTCATTTGCGGCCGTGGCCGAGGAGACGGGCGTCCACGTGGACGCTCACGCCGTGCGCGTCCACGTGAATCGCCTCGCGAAGACGCTGGACCTCCCGGTGCCCGTCCGTGGGCGTCCGCGTACCCGGCGTTAGCACCAGTACGTCGGGCCGCGAGCCCCTCCGAAAACATGTGCATTTTCTTGGAGGCTCGTCCCGCGCATGCTCGCGTCATGACGAAGCGACCGACGCCGCCCCCGACACGCGCCACGCGCCCCACCGCTCGCACGCCGTTCCGCCTCCAGGCGGATCCCCGGAATGCGAACCGAGGGACCACGCGGGGCAAAGCCCTCCTGGAATCCTCGCTCCGTGACTACGGCGCGGGCCGGGCGGTCCTGGCCGACCGGGACGGCGTGCTGATTGCGGGGAACAAGACGTACGAAGTCGCCCAGCGGCTCGGGATTCCCACGCGGGTCATCGAGACCGACGGGCGGGAACTGGTGGTCGTCCGGCGGAAGGACCTCCGCCTCGGCTCCGACCCCCGTGCCCGAGCCCTGGCCATCGCGGATAACCGCGTCGGGGAACTGGACCTCGAGTGGGACCCGGCGATGCTGGCGGCGCTCAAGGCCGACGGCGTGGCGCTCGACGCCTTCTGGACGGACGAGGAATTTGCGGCCCTCCTCGGGGAGCCCACCCCGACCGGACTCACCGAGGAGAACGCGGTCGTCGAGCCCGCCGACACCACCATCACCCGAGGCGATCTCTTCGTGCTCGGGCGGCACCGCATCCTCTGCGGGGACGCGACGGACCCGGCCGACGTGGCGCGGCTCCTCGACGGACAGACGCCCCGGCTGCTCGTGACCGACCCGCCCTACGGCGTCGACTACGACCCGCTCTGGCGGCACCGCGTCGACCCCCGCCAGCGGACGGCGGCCGGCCGCGTCGCGAACGACACCCGGGTGGACTGGCGAGAGGCCCTCGCGCTCTTTCCCGGTGACGTCGCCTATGTCTGGCACGCCGGCCTGCACGCGGGCACGGTCGCTGCGGCTCTCACCGCCACGGGCTTCGCGATTCGGAGCCAGATCATCTGGGCCAAACAGGCCCTGGTCCTGAGTCGCGGCGACTACCACTGGCGCCATGAGCCCTGTTGGTACGCCATCCGGACCGGGCGGCGGTCGCACTGGACGGGCGACCGCCGCCAGTCGACGCTGTGGGAGGTGCCGAACCTCAATCCCCGTGGCGGCGCGCGGGACGGGGAGAACAGCGTGAGTGGCCACGGGACCCAGAAGCCCGTGCGCCTGTGGGAGATCCCGATCCTCAACCACACGGCCGCCGGCGACGGCGTGCTCGACCTCTTCTGCGGGAGTGGCACGGCCGTCATTGCGGCCGAGAAGACCGGCCGCCGGTGCTACGGGATGGACGTCGATCCCCGCTATGTCCAGGTCATCGTGTCCCGGTGGGAGCAGTTCACCGGCCAGCAGGCCACGCTCCTGCGGCCTCGCGCAACGCGGAGGGTGCGGTGAGCCCCGTGCCGCGTCCCCGGCGGCGATCCCCGGCGCGCGGCGGCAAGGGCGGGTCGGAGCCGCGGATGCGGATTCGCGAGCGGGAACAGCGGGTGCTCACGCTCAGCGAGCAGGGGTGGACGCAGCAAGCCATCGCCACCGACGTCGCCATCACCCAAGCCGCCGTCTCCAAGATCCTGCGCCGGCTCGACGAGCGCGCGCTGCAGGCCACGGCCGCCGAGCGGGCCCACCACCTGGCACGCCGGACACGACACCTCGAATACATCAGTCGCGAAGGCCGTCGTGGGTGGGAAGAGAGCAAGAAGGGCCGGGTCCGTCGGCGCCAGCGCAAAGCGATCGCGCCCGATGGGACGCCGGTGGTGATCCAGGACGTCTCCGTCGAGGAGTCCCCCGACCCACGGATGCTGGACCAGTCCCGGAAAGCAGAGGAGTCCCTGCTAACGCTCTGCGGCGCAGGAGCCTCACCGCGGGCCGAGCGCGCCGGTCGCCTGCAAGGGGTGCCCGCAACGGAACGCCCCCTGCTACTTCAATTGAGCACCGACACCCTGGAGCGCGCCCTTGCCGATCTCACCGGACCTCGACCGGATTCGAGCGATCCTCTCGAATCCTGACGCCATCCGCCGGGAGTTGCGCCGGCGCCGCGTCCCCTTCGGGACCGACGCCGAACTCCTGGACTGGGTGGCGGAATCCTTTGGCGTCCGCATCCCGCACACCCCGTGTTGCCCGGGGCATCAGACGCCGGGACAGGCGTTCGCCGACGCCTACTTCGCCCGATCGCCCGTGGCGATCTGGAAGGCCTCGCGGGGATTTGGCGGGAAGTCGACCCTCCTGGCGCTGCTCGCCCTCACGGAGGCCGTGACGTGCGAGGCCGAGGTGACGATCCTCGGCGGTTCGGCCCAGCAGTCCGAGCGCATCCTGGAGAGCATGCGCCGGATGTGGGCGCATCCCGAGGCCCCACGGGACCTCCTGGCCGGTTCGCCGGCGTTGCGCCGGACGACCTTCGTCTGGGGCAATACCGTCACGGCACTCCCGGCTTCGGCCACGGCCGTGCGGGGACCACACCCGCAGCGGCTCCGCATCGATGAGATGGACGAGGTCCCGCTGGCCGTGGTGGAAGCGGCCCAGGGCCAGCCCATGGACCGGCGGGGCGTCCGTGCCCAGACGGTGATGAGCAGCACCCATCAATATCCCGATGGCACCATGACCGCCATGCTCCGGCGTGCGGCGGAACTCGGGTGGTCGATCTACACCTGGTGCTGGCGGGAATCCCTGGCGCCCCACGGGTGGCTCACCGAGGCCGAGGTCGAGCGAAAGCGGTCCGAGATCGCGTCCCAGATGTGGCGGACGGAGTATGACCTGCAGGAGCCGAGTGCGGAGGGCCGCGCGTTCGACCCCGAGGCCGTAGAGTGGACCTTTGATCTCGCGCTCGGCTCAGCCGCGGCGACGGACCTGGACCATGGGTGGGAAGGCGAGCCGCCGGCGCCAGAGGGGGAGCGGGGGGCGGACGGCTACCGGGTGTACTACGCGCACGGGGCTGACTGGGCCCAGCAGCGGGACTACACCGTCATCGCCACGCTGCGCTGTGACACCCGTCCCCTTCGGCTCGTGGCGGCGTATCGCACGCATCGCCGGCCGTGGCCCATGATGATTGAGGCCCTCAATGCGCGGATGAGGCGCTACACGGGACCGGCCGCCCACGACCACACGGGCGGCGGGAGCGTGGTCGGGGCGTACCTCACGGCGCCGGTGGTGGACTTCACCATGGTGGGACAGGCGCGGCGGGATCTGTTCCAGGCCTACATCACCGCCGTCGAACGGCACGAGGTGCGCAGCCCCCGCATCGAGCCGTTCTATAGCGAGCATCGCTACTGCCGCGTCGACGACTTGTTCGGGGGCGGCCATCCACCTGACACCGTTGTTGCCTGCGCGCTGGCGTATCACGCGTTTCGCACCCAGCGCGCTCCGGGGGACTACGGCATTAGCTAGGTGAGCTAAGACCCTGCGATGAGGCGTCCGGACTGGACTCTGCCGTGCCGGGACGTTGCAGCCTCAACTCGGTCTTTTGACGATGTCCACTGGATCGGATCAAGCACACAGCCATCACGGGGGCGTGAGCCCCGAG
>JAKFYA010000063.1 GCA_021731095.1 Acidobacteriota bacterium
GCTGCCGGTCGGCCCGGTCACCAGCACCAGGCCACGGGGCCGCTCGGCCAGCGTCGCAATGACGGGAGGCAGATTGAGCTCCTGAAAGCTCTTGATGGTTTCGGGGATGAGCCGGTAGACCGCCCCCACGGCCCCGCGCTGCTGGAACATGTTGCCGCGGAAGCGCGCCAGACCGGACACGCCGAACGAGAAGTCCAGTTCCTGCGTCTCCTCGTAGCGCTTCTTCTGCCCGTCGGTCAGCACGCTGTAGGCCAGGGCCTTGGTATCGGCCGGGGTGAGCCCAGGTCCGGTGAGCCGCTGCAGTTCTCCGTGCACCCGCACCTGGGGCGGCGTGTCGGTCGCCAGATGCAAGTCCGACCCGTCCATGTCCACGGTCAGCCGAAGCAGCTCGAGCAACGTCATGGCTATTTCACCGTCTCCCGCAGGACTTCGTCGATGGAGGTCACGCCGTCCTTCACCTTCCGGAGGCCGCTGCTGCGCAGGGTCAACATGCCTTCCTCCACCGCTTTGCGTCGCAGTTCCTGGGCTGACGCGCCAATCAGGATCAGTTCGCGAAGTTCGTCCGTGATCTCCATCACTTCGTAGAGGCCCACGCGGCCACGGTAGCCAGTCTGGTTGCACTTGTCGCACCCGCGACCCGCGACCGGCACGACCGTCTTCGCGTCTTCCTGCGAGAACCCCGCCTGGACCAGTGCCTGTGCCGGAATCGGGTGCGGCTCCTGGCAGTGGGCGCACACCCGGCGCACCAGCCGCTGTGCGCAGACCAGGTTGAGCGAACTGGCCACGAGAAACGGCTCAATGCCCATGTTCATCAGGCGGTTCACCGTGCTCGGGGCGTCGTTGGTGTGCAGGGTCGACAGCACCAGGTGGCCGGTCAGCGCCGCCTTCACGGCAATCTCCGCCGTCTCGAAGTCGCGCACCTCGCCAACGAGAATGATGTTCGGGTCCTGCCGGAGGAAGCTGCGCAAGGCCGCCGCGAAATTCAGCCCGATGTTCTCGCGCACCTGAACCTGGTTGACGCCGGAGAGATTGAACTCCACCGGGTCCTCGGCCGTCATGATGTTGGTTTCGGCCGTATTGAGCTTGGAAATGGACGAATAGAGGGTGTTGGTCTTGCCGCTGCCGGTCGGGCCCGTCACCAGCACCATGCCCCAGGGGCGCGCGATGGCGGCCTCGTACCGCTCAAGCGATTCGGGCTCGAAGCCCAGCTTCGTCATGTCCAGCATGAGCTTGTCGCGGTCCAGCAGACGCATCACGATCTTTTCGCCGAACAGCGTGGGGAGGACCGACACACGGAAGTCGATGTCCTTGGCCTGCCCCTGATCCTGGAAGCGGATCTTGATGCGCCCGTCCTGCGGCAGCCGCTTCTCCGCGATGTCGAGCTTCGACATGATCTTGACACGCGAGATGATGGCGTCGCGAAACTTCATCGGCGGCTGCATCACGGCGTAGAGCACACCGTCAACGCGGAAGCGGATGCGGAGGTCCTTCTCGTACGGCTCGATGTGGATGTCGCTGGCGCCCTTCTGGATGGCCGACATCAGGATGACATTGACCAGCTTGATGACCGGCGCCTCTTCGCCCTGCCGCGCGAGCGTCTCGACGCTGATCTCCTCGTACTCCTCGAGGAGCTGGACGTCGCTGTCACCCGTCGGTGCCAGGGGCATCTCGTCCAGCGCCCGGGACGCCACCTCCAGGGCGCTGGCCGGCGCCGGCGGGCCGGACAATCTGGCCCCGTAGTACTGCTCGATGGCGGCAATGACAGCGCTTTCAGACGCGACGACCGGCTCGACGTTGTAGCCCGTCATGAACTTGATGTCGTCCATGGCGAACACATTGGTCGGGTCCGTCATGGCGATGGTCAGGGTGGCCCCCGCCCGCGCCAGCGGCACGATTTGGTACTTCTGCGCCGTCTCGGCCGGCACCAGCTTCAGCACGGAGGGATCGACGGCAAACTGTCCGAGCGCAATCGACGGCACGCCGTACTGCTTGCTCAGCAGGGCGGTGATCTCTTCGTCCCGGACATAGCCGAGCTTGATGAGATTGAAGCCGAGTTTGCCCCCGTGCTGGCGCTGATGCGTCAGCGCCTCCTGCAGCTGCTGGGGGGTGATGCGCTTCTCCTTGAGGAGAAGTTCGCCAATGCGTACGGCCATGGTTGCTAGAACGTCACCCTCGCGCCGAGGCTCCAGCCCCGGTCGTCCGTTGATCCACCCAGGGCCACATGACCCTCCACATACATCCCGGGCCTGGCCAGCAGGCTGGCTCCAGCCGTCACGGTCCGCTCGTGGCCACCCAGGGTGTTCACCCTGGCTCCGCCCCTGATGCCGACCTTCTTCGCGCCAAGCCAGCGCTCGAGTCCAAGGGCGACGTTCCGGCGCTCTCCGCTCACGGTCTCGATCCTCGAGAGGTCCAGATCCATCGACACCAGATAGGGCCCGTGGCCCGCGGCATCTCCGTCATACGCCACCCCGGCCCGCGCCTGTCGCGGCAGCGCCATGCCCGCGTCCTTCCCGAACGCGGGCCTGGTGACATGGCGCAACGTGAGCCCGGCCCGAACCGGTCCCCGGACGACCATGCCGCCCAGGTCCAGATCGAAGGCCGCGTCCCAGCCGCCCGCCTCAAGTGCGCCGGCCCGGTCGCGCAGGTCGGCCCCGTCGGGTAGCGCCGGCATCTGGGCCTCGGCCATGTGCCCGCTGAGATATTTCACGGTGGCTCCCAGGTGCACACCGTCTGCCACCGACTGCACGAAGGTTCCTCCCACCTGGTTGACCGTCAGCATGCGCACCCGGGTGCCGTTCTCCACCTGGCCAGACGACAGCGCACCGACGTCTGCCACCGAATACCGGTAGTAGCTCAGACCGACCGGAGGGGTCAGCAGGGCCACGCCCGTGGTGCGCTGACGCCAGGACGGGGTGGCTTCCCCGCCCGTTGTCGAGGCCCGGTCAATCGAGACATCAACAAACGGTCCGGTCGGCAGCGCCGCCGGGTTCCACCAGGTCGCCGTCGAGTCGTTCGCCACCGCGACGAATGCACCTCCCATGCCGAGTGCCCGGCTGCCGGCACTTTCGAACACCTGTGCAGTAGCCGTGCCGGTGGCGGCGGCAAGGAAGAGTACGATGGTGAAGGTCAGGCACGCGCGTCGTGTCATGGTCCGTCAGTGTCCGTTGAAATCAGGCTCAAAACTATGGGGAAGCTGCCGGGTGAACCCGCCGGCTGGCCCCATCGTATCAGGGAGTTCAGGTGCCCTCCTCCGTCGTGCAGCCCAGATCCTCGTCCGTCGTTCAGACCCTGTTTGGCACGCTTCGGCGCCCAAGGCAGACGTTTGCGGCACTCGCGGCCCGTCCGGCGTGGACAGGCGCCCTGCTGGTCACGTTCGCCATCATCGGTGCGGCCAAGGTTGGCCTGATGCTGACGCCCGAAGGTCAGCAGGCGTTGACGGATCAGTGGGCGACCCGGGCAGAGGCCTTTGGCCAGCCGGTCACGGACGCCAATTACCAGGCTTTTGTGAACCTGGGCTCCCGGGCCGTGGAAATTGCGGCCGCCACGGCCATTGGTACCGGACTGGTCTTGGCCGTTGCCGTGGCGCTGCTGGCGCACCTGCTCTTCCGCGGTCGGACCGGTGCCACCCTCTCCCAGGCCCTTGCCGTGACGACCCACGCGGGCGCGGCGCTGGCCCTCCGCGAGCTCGTGGCGGCCCCGCTGAACTTTGTCCGTGAATCCCTTTCCAGCCCGTTGACGCTCGGCACCCTGTTCCAGGGCCTGGACGAGGTCTCGGCCGCGGCCCGGTTCCTGGGCATGATCGACCTTTTCTGGGTCTGGTGGCTGGCGCTGCTGGCCTTTGGCTTTTCCGCCGTCTACGGCCGGCGCGCTGGCCGGCTGGCGGCCGGCTTCATCGGGCTGTACGTCGCCTTCGGCCTGGTCATGGCGGGTGCCATGGCTGTGCTGGGCGGACAGCTCTAACCTCCGGATTCGCAGGAGCAGGCATGTCTCGAACGACAATTCTCGTGGCCGGCGCCGTCGTGGTGGCGCTGGGCGCCGCCGCCGGCGGGGGCTACTACTTCTTCAGCAAACCCACCGTGCTCTCCGTCCGCACCGAGACGGTCCGCACCAGGGATCTTGAGGCGGTCGTCTCCGCATCTGGCAAGATTCAGCCGAAGCGCCAGGTCAACATCAGCGCCAACACCATGGGCAAAGTGACCCGGCTGGCCGTGGAAGAGGGCCAGCGCGTCAAGGCCGGCCAGTTCCTGCTGGAAATCGACCCCCGTTCACTGGCCGGACAGCTTCAGCGGGGAGAGGCCGGCGTGGCTGCGGCGCAGTCCGGCCTGTTGCAGGCGCGGACAGTGGTTGAACAGGCCAGGGCCACGCTGGAACTGGCGCGGCAGCAGCTGAAGCGCACCGAGGAACTCTGGAAAGAGGGCCTGACGACGCGCGAAAATCTGGAAAAAGGCCAGAATGACGTGAAGGTCCGGCAGGCCGAGCTGGCCTCGCGCGAGCAGGAAATCCGGACACGGGACGAGCAGATCAAGCAGGAACAGGCCAGTCTGGCGACCACGAAGTACAACCTCAGCCAGATCATCATCAACGCGCCGATGGATGGCATCGTCACCCGGCGGAACATCGAAGAAGGTGAAACGGCCGTCGTCGGCACGATGAACAACGCCGGCACCGTCCTCCTGACCATTGCAGACATGTCGGTCATCGAGGCCGAGGTGGAAGTGGACGAGACGGACATCCCCACCGTCAGCCTGGGCCAGGAAGCCAAGGTGACCATCGACGCGGTGCCCGATCGGACCTTCCGCGGCAAGGTCACCGAAATCGGCAACAGCCCGATTCAGGCGGCCACCGGCACCACCGGACAGAAGGCGACGAATTTCAAAGTTGTCGTCACGATTACAGAACCCGTTCCGGATGTCCGGCCCGGATTTACCTGCACGGCGGAGATTGTGACCAACCGGCGGGTCAACGCGGTGGCCGTGCCCATCCAGTCCATGACGGTCCGCGAGATGCTGTTTGATGCGTCCGGTCAGCTCATCCACGAACCACCGCCGGTGCGCAAGCGTCAGAAGCCCGGCGCCGCCACCGATCAGGTCCCGTCGCAGGCCGAGCCGCAGCCAGGTCAGACGCGCAAAGAAACCGAAGGGGTCTTCGTGCTGAACGACGGCAAGGCCGTCTTCACACCCGTCAAGGTGGGCATTGCGGGCGAGCGGTACTTCGAGGTGCTCTCGGGGCTCAAGGCCGCCGACGCGGTCGTGACCGGCCCCTTCGCCTCGGTCCGGCAACTGGCTGATGGCGAAACGGTGACGGTCGAGGATCTCTCCGCAGCGAAGAAGCCCTGATCCAGACTGATGTCACATCTCATCGAGGCCGCCACGCTCGCCCTCCAGGCCATCTGGGCCAACAAGCTCAGGTCGTTCATGACCGTGCTGGGCAACATTGTGGCTGTCGCCTCCATTGTCACGGTCGTCTCGCTCATCCAGGGCATGGATGCCTATGTCAGCGACACCATCGTGTCGGGCGTCGGCGCCAACGCCTTCACGGTGCAGCGGGTTGGCATCACCACGACTGACGAGGAAATCGAGCGCGCCCGGAACAACCCCCTGATCACCCTTCGGGAAGGCCAGGCCATCCGCCGCTTCTCGCCACTGGTGGCGGCCGTCATGGCTCAGGCGCAGAGCCGGGGCGAGGTGGCGTATCGCACCACGTCGCTCGACTCCGTGATGATTCAGGGGGTGACGCGCGATTACGGCGAGTTCTCCGTGTTCGACGCCGCACGCGGGCGGATGCCCAGCCCGGCAGAGGTGGAAAGCGGACGCCCCGTGGCGCTGCTGGGCTTCGATGCGGCCGAGCGCCTGTTCGGCGGTGCCGACCCGCTCGACAAGCTGGTCCGGATTGCCGGGCGCCACTTCCGCGTGGTGGGTGTGAGCGCGAAGAAGGGGGGCCTGATGGGCGCCTCGCAGGACGAGTTCGCCGTCATTCCCCTCATTGCGTACGAAAAGCTCTTCGGTGCCCGGTCGCAACTGTCGCTGATGGTGCGCCCCCGCGACCCGACCCTGCTGGCGGCCGCCATGGACGATGCCACCGTGGCCCTCCGTGTGGCCCGTGGCCTGAAGCCGAAGGACCCGGACAACTTCGGCATCTTCTCGTCGAACACCATCGTGGGACTGTATGAGCAGGCGACCAACGGCATCTTCGCGGTGCTCATCGGGGTGGTGGCCCTGTCGCTGCTCGTCGGCGGCATCGTGATCATGAACATCATGCTGATGGTGGTGAGCGAACGGACGCGCGAGATCGGCCTGCGGAAGGCGCTCGGTGCGCGCCGCAAGGACATCATGGCGCAGGTTCTCACCGAGTCCGTGGTGCTCTCCACCTTCGGCGGCATCGTCGGCATCATCCTCGGCTACCTCGCCGCTCGAGCCATGTCGGCCCTGTCGCCCATCACCGCCTCGCTCGAACCATGGAGTGTCGTCCTGGGCATCGGCATCGCTGCCGGCGTGGGACTGTTCTTCGGCGCCTATCCTGCATCGCGGGCCGCGGCGATGGATCCGATTGAAGCCTTGAGGAAGGACTGACGATGCGCTGGTCGCTGGTCGGCGAGGTCATCCGGATGGCCATGGAGACGCTGCGCGGCAACAAGACCCGCTCGGCGCTCACCGTGCTGGGCGTCGTGATTGGCGTGATGTCCATTGTCGGCATGACCGCGCTCGTGCGCGGCCTCGACGCGTCGCTCCGCGCAAGCATCCAGGAACTGGGCCCCCGCACGGTGTTCGTGGCCCGTTTCAGCGGACTCAGCTTCGGCGCTGGCGAGGACTTCCTGAAGCTGATGCGGCGGCCGAATCTCTCCATCGCCGATGCCAAGGCACTGGAGAAACTCCCGTCTGCGGAGGTCGTCGATATTTCGTTCGGCACCGGAGGCCCGCCCACGCTGGAACGCGTCTCGTATCGAGGCGCCCGAACCAAACAGCTCAGCGTGATCGGCACGAGTGAGCACTACCCCGACGTGGCGTCGGTGAAACTGGACCTCGGCCGCTATTTCTCGCGCGTCGAGGTGGAGCGGAACCGGCGTGTCGCGGTGCTGGGCCAGACCCCGTACCAGGTCC
>JAKFYA010000231.1 GCA_021731095.1 Acidobacteriota bacterium
GGGAGCACGCCCCCGTGGCGAACTCGTGCGTGACCTGTCACGATCCGCACGGCTCCAACAATGACCGGATGCTGGCGGCCAAGGTGCCGACGCTGTGCCAGCGGTGCCACGTGACCTCGCGGCATCCCCCGACGGTCTACGACAAGTTCGTGCTCAACAACTCGACCAACGCCAACAAGATCTTCGGGCGAGGGTGCGTGTCCTGCCATGCGCAGATTCACGGCTCGAACGCACCGTCGGGCAAATCGTTCCTGCGGTAGGCAGGGGGAGACATGTCATGCGTATCAAATTGACAGTTGCCGCCGGAGTCCTGCTGCTGAGCCTGGCGGTGCCGACGTGGGCCCAGCAGGCGACGGATGCGGGCGACGGATTCACCGGCACCATCGACGTCGGCGCGCGAACGCTGACCACCTCGGGCGATGAAGCCCGCTATGAGCGCTTCCGCGATCTTCGTCCGGGGGTCTTCAGTGACATCTCGCTCGGCAAGAAGACGGCGGCCTACGAGTTCGGTGCGCGGGCCGAGAAGATTGGCTATCGCGACCAGCGCTACACGGGCGAGTACCGGTCGAGCAAGCTGAGGTTGACCGGCGCCTTCGACTCCATTCCGCTGAACTACAGCTACCAGACCTCGACACCGTGGGTGCAGGGCACCACCGGCGTGTTCACGCTGGACGCGGCGGCCCGGGCCCAGGTGCAGGCCAAGGTGGCTGGCGTCGTGGGTGTGCCGTCCTCGGCGGCGCAGCTGGCCACGCCGTCCATCTACCGGGCGCTGGCGACGCCCTTCGACCTCCAGTCGAAGCGCGAGACCGCGTCTGGCGGGGCGGCATACGACGTGACCCCGTCAACCGGATTCAACCTCAGCATCACCAGCACGAAGAAGAGCGGGCAGCAGCCGTATGGCGCGTCGTTCGCCTTCAACAATGCGAACGAACTGGCCATCCCGGTGGACAACCGGACCAACGATGTCTCGGCAGGTCTCGAGTGGTCGAACACCCAGGGCATGGTGCGCCTGGGGTGGGATGCGTCCTTCTTCAACAACAACGTCCACGAGATCATCTGGGACAATCCGCTCCGGGCCAGTGACACCACGCCGTTCGATGCCAGTGGCTACAGCAACGGCAACGGGCCAGCCCGAGGCAGGATGTCGATGGCGCCCAGCAACTCGATGAACGTCATCAGCTCGACGGGCCTCTACAAGATGCCGTCGCACACGACCATCAATGGCACTGTGTCGTTCACGTCGATGAACCAGAACGATGCGCTGATTCCGTGGACGAGCAACGCGGCCATTGCCAATGCCGGTGTCTATAACACCTATCCGGGGCTGGCCCGTCTGCCACGGGAGACAGCCGAGGCGAAGGTGCACGGCCTGAACGCAATGTTCAACCTGACCTCGCGCCCGAACAAGGTGCTCGGGCTGACGATGCGGTATCGCTTCAACGACCACCGCAACCTGACGCCTGCGTTCGACGCGCGCGAGTATGTCCGCTTCGATGCTGCGCCCAGCAATACCGGCAGCTTCACGCAGAACTTCAGCGTGCGCCAGAACACCTATGACATGGCCGCCACGTTCAATCTGGCCAAGCGGACAGCGCTTCGGCTGGGCTACACCTACGACGATTTCAATCGCACCGGCCGAGCGTTCAGCGACATGCGCGACTACACGTTCCGTGCCTCGCTCGACACGCTGAGCAACGACTACTTCACGGTGCGCTTCACGGCGGACCACGCTGAGCGCGTCGGCACGGGCTTCTCGGAGGCGTCGGTGGAGGAGGGCGGCGGTCAGCCCGGACTGCGCTTCTATGACGAGGCGGATCGCGACCGGAATCGTGGCGGTGTGATTGCCATCCTGACGCCGATGTCGACCGTGGACCTCACGTTCCAGATGACCGCAGGCAAGGACATCTACAAGGGGGAAGGGCACGACTTCGGCCTGCTGGACAACTTCAACCGCACCTACAACGCCGGCATCGCGTTCACGCCGCGCAAGGAAGTCTCGGTCGGGGCCAGTGTGGGACAGGACGTGTTCAACTCGCTCCAGCGGTCGCGCAACGCGAACCCGCCCGGATCGGACTATGGCAGCTGGACGGACCCGAACCGCACCTGGGACCTCACCAACGACGAGAAGGTATGGAACGCGAACGCCTATCTCGACCTGCTCAAGCTGCTGCCGAAGACCGACCTGCGGATGAGCTACGACTACAGCGACTCGGACAACGCCTTCGTCCACAGCGGTCCCCGCATCACGGCCCTGTCCACGAACAGTATCCTGACGGCTGGCGACTCCCGCCCCTGTGCCGCCGGCCTCACCTCGTGCTTTGAAGCCCTGCCGCACGTGACCAATACCTGGCAGCGCATCGGGGCCGATGCGAAGGTGTCCGTCACCGCAAAGGTGGGCCTGGGCCTGTCGTTCTGGCACGAGCGCTTCGATGTGACCGACTACGCGACGCTTGACCTGCCTGGCCAGTCCGGCACGCCGCGCATCGACTATCTGGGCTCTCTGAGTACTGGCTACGGTAACCGCCCCTATCGCGGCAATACCGGTCTGATCCGCCTGCTCTACGCCTTCTGACGGACCGCTCCGGTCCGCGCACGACCACCGGACGCCACCAGAGTGGCGTCCGGCACCCCTCCCGCCGTACCATCCCCCTGAGATGACACGCCTGTGTGCTGCGCTGCTGCTGTTGCTGGTGCTGGTGCCCTCGGCTCACGCGGCCCAGGCGCCAGATGATCCCGATGCGCTGTATGTCGCCCGGGCGGACCGCGTGAGCGCCTTGGCTGCGGCCGCCATCTGGGAACGGCGCCTCGCTGAGCGTTCGGCCGACTATGAGGCCGCGTGGAAGCTGGCCCGCGTCTGCTATTGGCTGGGTGGGCATATGCCGGACGGAGACTGGCGCGCCCAGGTCGAGCGGGGCATTGCGGCAGGGCAACGCGCCATTGCCGCCGATCCGAAGGACCCTGCCGGGCACTTCTGGCTCGCGGCCACCATGGGCCTGCTGGCCGAGCAGGGAAGCACGCGCGATGGATTGCGGTTGCGTGTCGACATCAGGCGCGAACTCGAGACAGTGCTGGCGCTTGACCCGGCATTTCAACGGGGATCAGCGGACCGAGGTCTCGGCCGGTGGTACATGAAGGTGCCGCGCATGCTGGGCGGGAATCATGAGAAGGCCGAGATGCACCTGCGCCGGTCGCTTGCCTATGACCCGGTCAGCTCGGCTTCGCGGTACTTCCTGGCGGAACTCCTGATGGAGCGCGGCCGACGGGACGAGGCCCGAGCCTTGTTGCAGGCCATCCTGGACACGCCGCCAGACCCGGAATGGGCGCCTGAGGATCGGGATTTCCAGCAGCGGGCCTCGGCCGTGCTGGCGACGCTGACTCTCGCGCGCTGAGCGTTCTGGCGCGGGCCATGATTGAAGTTGCGCGTCCTGTCAACTGGACAGGGCGCCCGACACCGGTTGTAATTGAAAGACGATGTCTCACGCGACCACCTCTGATACACCCTCCCACACGCAGCCTCCTTCCACCAACGCGTCACCCGGCGCCAGCTATAGCGTCACGATTCGGCTGCGCTATACCAACCGCCCTGGTGCCCTGGGCACCATTGCCAGTGCCATCGGCGGCGCCGGTGGTGACATCGGTGCCGTGGATCTGGTCCTGGCGACGCCGGACCTGAGCACGCGTGACATCACGGTGAATGCGTCGTCGAGCACCCATGCGGATGCCATTGTGGCGACTGTCCGGGCGCTGGAGACGGTGGAACTGCTGGAGGTGGAGGACCGGGTCTTCCGCATGCATCACGGCGGCAAGATTTCGGTGGTGTCGAAGAGCCCGGTGGTCACACGCGACGATCTGTCGATGGCCTATACCCCTGGTGTGGCCCGCGTGTGTCAGGCCATCCATCAGGACCCGGACAAGGCCTACACCCTCACCATCAAGCACAACACGGTGGCCGTGGTGTCGGACGGCACGGCGGTGCTGGGGCTGGGTGATATCGGTCCGGCGGCAGCGATGCCCGTGATGGAAGGCAAGGCGATGCTCTTCAAGGAGTTCGCCGGCGTGGATGCCTTTCCCATCTGCCTTGACACCAAGGATGTGGACGAGATTGTCCGCACGGTGGTGGCGCTGGCACCGACCTTCGGAGGCATCAACCTGGAGGACATCTCGGCACCCCGGTGCTTCGAGATTGAAGACCGCCTGAAGGCGGCCCTGTCGATTCCCGTGTTCCACGACGACCAGCACGGCACCGCGGTCGTGCTGCTGGCCGGGCTGATGAACGCGTTGAAGATCGTGGGCAAGCGCATGGAAGACCTGAAGGTGGTGGTCAACGGCGTTGGGGCGGCCGGCGTGGCCTGCACGAAGATTCTGCTGGCCGCGGGCGTGACGCGCGTGGTGGGCTGCGACACGAGCGGTGCCATCTATCGTGGCCGCACCGTGAACATGAACGGCCTGAAGCAGTGGTATGCCGACCACACGAATCCCGCGGGCGAGCAGGGCAGCGTGAAGGATGTGCTGGCAGGGGCGGATGTGTTCGTGGGCGTGTCGGTGCCGCGCGCGATCACCGTGGATGACGTGAAGCGGATGGCGGTGAACCCGATTGTGTTCGCGATGGCCAACCCGACGCCGGAGATCATGCCAGAGGAAGCAGCCGGCCATGTGGCTGTCATGGCCACCGGACGCTCGGACTATCCGAACCAGATCAACAATGCGCTCTGTTTCCCGGGCATCTTCCGCGGCGCGTTGGCCTGCCGGGCCTCCACCATCAACGAAGAGATGAAGCTGGCGGCGGCCCACGCCATCGCTGGCGTGGTGGCGCCGTCCGAACTGGGCCCCGAGTACATCATCCCGTCGGTGTTCGACCGCCGGGTGGTGGACGCGGTGGCTCAGGCCGTCATCCGTGCTGCCCGGGCGACCGGGGTGGCACGCGCCTCGTAAGCGTCTTACGTCGTGGGGCGGCTTCGGCCGTCCCACCCGCCCAAAATCCCAATAAATACAGCGGCATCCTCCTTGCGATTCACTCCGGAGTCTCGTGAACTCCGCGTGTGTGAAAGGAAGAGGGTGCCGTATGCGAGTGCTGTCAATTCTTGGTCGCGCCTCGGTGGGTGTGTCGCTTGTGACCCTGTCGGCATGCGGTGGTGGCCCGGCAGCGCTGTCGCCGTCGTCGCTTTCAGCCCCGGTCGGGACAGCGGTGTCCCAGACGGGCGGTGGTCGCATTCGCACTCTGGCCGAGACGGAGGTCCCGCCTGCCGGAACGACACCAGCACTGCCGGTCACGGCCACACCGTGCACGCCAGGCACGACCACGCCGGATGCCGGCACCATGCCCGGTGCCACCCCCGGCACGACGCCGGACTCGACGCTTCCCCCGGCCACGGACCCGGGGTACTCGCTCTACTCCCGTGTGGCGCGCACGCTGGGCCGGATTGTCGGCCTTGAAGAACCCTCAGTTCCCGGCACCTCGACGCCCTGCACGGCCGCTGTGCCGGTGGTGGTGAATATTGTCGGCACCTCGGGCACGGACGCCTACATGCCGAATCCGACCACGGCCGTGATGGGCGACGCCATCGTGTGGTCGAACACCGACACCCGGCCGCACCGTCTGGTGCTGGACGACGGTAGCCTGACCGGCACCGTCATCGGCACGCTGGCCCCTGGCCAGTCCAGCCTGCCCGTGACGCTCACCACCGAGAGTGCTGGCTACCACTGCGAGTTCCACCCGTCCATGGTGGGCACCATCAACCGGCCGCTGCCGGGGGGCGAAGCGACCACGCCCGGCACGACGCCAGGGACCACCACGCCTGGCGAAGCCACGCCGGAGATTCCGCCCGTGACGGGCGGCGGTGCCGGCAGCTACTACGACTACCGCGTGAAGTAGGCGCGCTGCGCTGTTGGCGCCAGGGTGCACCGCCGGTCTCGTGTGAACATGGGGTATGGACCTTCGGAACTTCGCTGGTGTGGCGGTGGTGCTGATGTCATGGGCTGCGGTGGCACCGGAAGGACGCCAGCGTCCAGGCACGCCCAAAGTGGTAATGGCCGTTGGAGACCGCTTGCCGGACCTCCGCGGCGAGTACCTGTCCGGGCGGGACGCGCGACTTCCCGAGGACGCGAACGGAAGGGTCACCCTGGTGATGATGGGGTTCACCTATGCGTCGCGGAAGCCCGTGGAGGCGTGGGCCGGGCGCGTGAGGCCGGCGTTCGCAGCGCTGGACCGCGCCACCTTCTACGAAGTGCCGGTCATTGGCGGCATGGCGCGCATGGGGAAGTGGTTCATCGATTCCGGGATGCGCCGGGGCACCCCGAAAGCGCTGCACGAGAACGTCATCACCGTGTGGGGTCAGACAGACGCCTGGAAGGCGCGCCTGGGCGTGACGAACGCCACGGATGAACAGGCGTGGCTCGTGCTACTCGACCGGGAAGGGCGCGTGCGCTGGCTGTACGCCGGTGGCCTGTCCGACGAAGCATTTACGGCGTTGATGTCGGCGGCTCGCGCCGCGCAATAGCGACATCTCCCCAGGGGGCGCTTTCGGGTAGCATGGTCCGGCTTGCCGGACGCCGGATGACCCCGCGCAGGCACCGTCACGATCGATGCTGGGCGGCCATCCGCCGCCGGGGAGAGCACATGGTTCGACATGTCTGGACAGGAGTGGCCTGTGCGTTGGCCGCGGCACTGTGCGCCAGCCCGGCGCTGGCCCAGAAAGGGCCGGCGGCGCTGACGGGTGTCGTCAGTTCGAAGGCCGAGGGAAAGATGGAAGGCGTCGTGGTGACCGCGCGCGGCGACGGCGCCACCTTCGACGTGTCCGTCGTGAGCAACGCCAACGGACAGTACCGCTTCCCGCGCACCCACGTGCCGGCCGGGAAGTACACCGTGAAGATCCGCGCGTTCGGTTACGACCTGGCCAGCCCGAACACCGTGGAGGTGTCGGCGGGCAAGACCGCCACGCTCGACCTGACGCTGGCTGATGCCAAGGACCCGAGCACCCAGCTCACGTCGGTCGACTGGCTGAACCTGCTGCCCGGCACCGACGCGCAGAAGAACAGTGTCCAGAAGGTGGTCG
>JAKFYA010000142.1 GCA_021731095.1 Acidobacteriota bacterium
GCCCTGGTGGGGCTGCAGCAGGTTCGCGCAAAAGCTGGCGCTGCGGGTGCCAAGGACGCGGCCGCGAGGCCCGGCGTCAAGATGGTTCCGTACTTCGAATGGGACGAGACGTTCCCGAAAATGCCGTTGCCCAACAACTGGAATACGGGCACGGTTGTTGGCGTCGCGGTCGACAAGAAGGAGCACGTCTGGATTGCACACAGGGCCGAAACCCTGCGTCCGGACGAGCTGAAGAAAGAGCACGGCCTGGGCGAGTGCTGCGTGAAAGCGCCCTACATCATGGAGTTCGACTACGCCGGCAACTTCATTCAGGGGTGGGGCGGCGCGAGCAAGGACGGCAAGTACGACTGGCCGACGCCTGGCGCGCAGAGCAAGGACCCCACCGGCGGTGGCAGCCCGAGCGGCATGCATAGCGTGGCCGTGGACGACAGCGATGACAGCGTCTGGATTACGGCGACCGGCGACGGCGACGGTCAGATGCTGAAGTTCACCCGCGACGGCAAGTTCCTGCTGCAGGTTGGCCACACGGGCCTCAAGAAGCCGACCAGCAACGACCCGCAGGACATGGGCCGTGCCACGGGCGTCCAGATCCTGAAGGGCGAAGCCTATGTGTCGGACGGCTACGGCAACCGCCGCGTGCTTGTCGTCGACGCCAAGACCGGTGCCTACAAGCGCCACTGGGGCGCCTACGGCAACAAGCCGGATGACAGCACCAAGACGCCGCCGTACGACCCGAACAAGCCGAACCCCCAGTTCTCGACACCGCACGGCATTGCCGTCAGCCAGGACGGGTACGTCTATCTGGCCGACCGCAACAACAGCCGCGTGCAGGTGTTCAAGGCCGACGGCACCTACGTCGCCGAGAAGTTCATCGAGCCGCACGCGATGAGCGGCACCGTGTTCGGTGTGGCCATCTCCAAGCCGGACGAGAAGTACATCTATGTGCCCGACGGCCGCAACGAGAAGGTCTGGATTCTCGAGCGCAAGACGCTGGACATCGTCAGCTCGTTCGGCTGCGCCGGACATGCCGGCGGCTGCATGACCACACCGCACAGCATTGCCACCGATCCGCGCGGCAACATCTATATCGGTGAAACGTGGGAAGGCAAGCGCGTGCAGCGCTTTCTCTACAAGGGGATGAGGCCACAGTCATGAAGCTTGGGTCCGTTGTAACCGCCAGCGCGCTGGCACTGGCATGTGCCTCCGTCTCGTCGCTGGGCGATGTCTCGGCGCAGGGCGCGAAGAAGGCGGCCCCGGCTGCCTCGACTGTCCCGACCTTCAAGTACGACAAGACGTTCCCCAAGCCGCTTCCGAACAACTGGAAGATCGGACAGGTGGTGGGTGTCTCTGTGGACACGCGCAACCACGTCTGGATCGTGCAGCGACCAGGTTCGCTGAAGGATTCCGAACGTGAAGCGCTCGACGGCAGTTACGGCGGCATGACAGGCGCCGTCGCCGGCTGCTGCCGCCCTGCCCCGCCGGTCATCGAGTACGACCAGCAGGGCAATCTGGTGCAGGCCTACGGTGGCAAGACCGACGCGTTCGACTGGCCGACGACGCCCCCGAAGAGCATCGACCGGTCGCTGAGCGGACCGCCGTTCGGCGAGCGCGCCATCTTCCTGGACGCGCAGGACAACGTGTGGCTGGGCGCCGACGGCCCCGGTGACGGGCAGGTGCTGAAGCTCAGCCGGTTCGGCCGGAAGATCTTCCAGTTCGGCAAGCCGGGTCAGGCCAAGCCGAACAGCAACGACCAGATGAACGCCAATGGCGCGGCCGGCATTGCCGTGGACGTGGAGGCCAAGGAGGCCTACATCGCCGACGGCCTTCGCAACCGCCGCGTGCTGGTGCTCAATTCGGTCGACGGCAAGTACATCCGTCACTGGGGCGCCTACGGCAAGGCGCCGGACGATTCGGTGCCGACGAAGCTGCACTCGCCGGACCCGAACAGTCCGCAGTTTGGCGACGTGCACTGCATCGCGCAGAGCCACGACAAGCTGCTCTACGTCTGCGACCGCGCCAACAACCGCGTCCAGGTCTTCAAGACGGATGGCACCTTCGTCAAACAGGGCGTCATCGCCCCGGCGGCCAAGGGCGGCACGGCATACGGCATCGCTTTCTCGCGCGACAAGGACCAGAAGTACGCGTACGTGGCCGATGGCACGAACGAGAAGATCTGGATCCTCGATCGTCAGTCGATGGAGACGGTCGGGTCGTTCGGCTACGGCACGCACTACGCTGGCGGCTTCAGCACGGCGCACAGCATCGCCACCGACCAGCAGGGCAACATCTACGTGGGTGAGACCTGGGAAGGCAAGCGCGTGCAGCGCTTCCTGCTTCAGGGCGCCCGCTAGACCATCCGCACCTCACCCCGCGTCATCCGTTTCACGGGTGACGCGGGGTACACTCGTGGTCAGCGCATCATGCTGATCCCTTCCATCGACCTCCAGAACGGCCACATCGTCCAGCTCGTCCAGGGCGACACACTTGCCATCCAGACCGACGACCAGGAACTCTGGATCGGCCGCTTCTCGCGCTTTCCCAAGGTGCAGCTCATCGACCTCGATGCCGCCATGGGCAAGGGCGACAACCTCGCCATCGTCAAGACCATCTGCGGCCGACTGCCCTGTCGGGTTGGCGGCGGCATCCGCACCGTAGCCCGCGCGCAGGAGGTGCTGGCGGCCGGCGCCCACGCCGTCATCGTCAGCTCTTCGCTCTTCAAGGATGGGCGGGTGGATCTGGTCTTCGCGAAGGCCCTCGCCGATGCCGTCGGCCCGGAGCGGGTGATCGCCGCCGTCGACAGCAAAGGTGGCCACGTGGCCATCCACGGCTGGAAGACGCTGCTGCCGATCACGGCCGCCGAAGCAGCTGCGGCCCTCACCCCCTACTGCGGTGAGTTTCTCTACACCCACGTCGACAACGAAGGTCTGATGAAGGGCACGGACATGGCGGCCATCCGCGCCGTCCAGGCGGCCACGTCACGCCACCTGACCGCGGCGGGTGGCATCACGACGCGCGAGGAGATCGACGAACTGCACGCCGCCGGCATCGATGCCGTGGTCGGCATGGCCATCTACACCGGCACGATGGCGCTCGACGCCTAGCCGGACTCAGTTGACGACGGCCGGTGGCCAGGGGATGCGCGAGAGCACCACCACCGAGCCGACAAAGATCACGACACGCCGTCCCTCGAACACGCGTCGCTCCCGGTTCAGGACAGCAGGCGTGAAACCGCCGGAGGCCACCAGGGAGACGGGCGCGTTCAGTCCGCGCGCCAGATGAGCCGTGAAGCCGGCGTGCTCCCCGGCATTCCGCACGTCCGCGTTGGCGTACTGATAGACCTGCAGGTTGCTGTCCCCCACCACCAGCACCGGCCCGCGCTCGACGTCGTCATAGAGGCGCCCATCCGGACCGACCACCTGATTCATGGCGGAAATGCCGCGCTCGCCGGCAATGGTGATGGGCCTGGTCCGATAGCGCGTGGCCGGGCCTGCGGCGTTCGGGCCTGCGCCTGACCGCCTGAGTCTCTCGGCCACGTGCGCTGCCGCCAGTTCCAGTTGCCGGTAGTTCCAGTGGTCGTCTTCCTTGAGCCCCAGCTGGTAGCCCTGCCCGGCCGCATGGAAGACCGGCAACAGATCAACCACATCCACATCGCGCTCAAGCAGCGTCAGCAGCAGCTGGCGACCCAGCGGCTGAACAATGCGATCCGACGGGACCGCGGTCAGATGATTTTCCGGGTAGACCTCTTCGATGGCCGGAATCGGCACGTAGATGAAGTCGATCCCTTTCTTCCTGAGCTGCTGGCTGAACGACACCAGCACGTCGACCGGGCGCGTGCCGCCTGCGCCAGCTTCGAGGTCCGCATCCTGCAGGTAGTCGACGGCATTCCGGTTGAGCACGAACCCGTTGCGCCCGCGCCGGCTCCCCTGCGCCGCACGCCCGAATTCGGCACGCACCGGGGCCAGGCGCTGGAACCACCGGTTCCAGGTGCCGGCACCTGAGCGCGTCAGCTCGGCCCGAAGCCCGGCCACCATGGACGCCATGCGGGCGGCCCGTGCTGACCCACGCCCGGCTGGCGCGGGCGTCGCCGACACCAGCGTGACCATGGCCACCAGTCCGGCCAGCACCGGCAGGTGCCGACACGCCCACTTCGGCCACCCGCTCACGGCGTCTCCTCGCCAAGTGTCCAGAACACCGGTAGCGTGTAGTCCTGCAGATCGTCGGATCGCTGCAGGCTTCGGATTTCGCGGCCAGCGTCATCAAACGGCTGCAACCGGAGTCGCACGCGGTCGCCGGCCTTGTGGCGGGACGCCGCCAGCAGGGCGCGGTCCTGCATCACGAGCAGGCCTACGACCATGGCGGCACCGTCGAACTGGCCTGACACCACCTGATCCACTCGAACCTTGGCCATCAGCACACAGGTGCCATAGGGCGCAGCGGCGGGATCCGGAACGGCGGACATCTGGAGAATGGTGCCATCAACCGTGAGGCCGCGAACCGCCGATCTGGGAACGACCGGTGGAATCACGAGCGGCGGGAAGCGCCAGTCCTGGCCTTGCAGTTCGCGCATCGTGAAGACGAACACCACGACCTGCTTGCCCGCCAGATGAGCCGCACCCTCCGGCCTCGCCAGCGTGGCGCGGAGCATCGCCGGCGCCCCGCCATTCTGCGCCACGACATCAAGCGGCCGTCCCAGTGCCACGGACAGGTGCTCGGCCAGTCCTGACGATGCGCCCCACCCCATGGCTCCGGCGGAGTAGATGTTGGTGAGGCTGTCGCCAAGGACGAGCACGTCCGCATCGGCCTGCGGCTGCCACACCTTGCCGACCTGGTCCACGACCCGTGCAGGCGTCACCGTCTCGGGCCTGAAGAGAGTCTGTCCGGCGGGCAGCGCCAGCATGTCGACCAGGTCCCCGAGGCGGGATTCGCGGTGCCGTTCAAGGTGGTACGACTCGCCTGGCAGCGGTGGAAGCTGCGGCGCCAGATGCGCCGCCAGCGCAGCGGCGGTCGCCTCCATGTATCCGGGCGTCCAGTGGGTGTCCTGCGCGAGAAACGCCGGCGCACCGGCCGCCGGCGGCGGCACCTCGAACACGTCCACCCCGGCCGCCCTGAGCGCGTCCACCAGCGCAGGCCAGTCGGGATTGCTGGGCGGCGGTCCCGCGGGCCCGCCAAGCCGGTCCGCGTGGACCATGGCCTTGTCTGGCACCATGGCCAACACGAGCCGCGTGCCACGTGCGGCGAGAGCCCGCTGCAGTTCCAGCAGCGCCGGCAGCGGATTGGGCTGCGGGTCCGCAATCCCCTCGCGATCGGCCATCACCTTCGACCGGGCGGCCAGGGCCTCCGCGTCCAGCATGCCTGGACCGGTAAGAAAGTCCACGCCGGGCTGGAAGAACAGCCATCCGTCGCGTCCAATCACGACCCGTTCGTTGCCGACGCCGAACCATGTAGACAGCGCCAGCTGCAGTCGGGGCTGCACGTACCGCTTCAGCACCGCACTGTCGGTACCGTCCGTCCAGGGCGACCACAACGGCTGATGGGTGCGCAGCCCGCTTGCGGCCTGCACGAGCGCCACCAGCGCGAGCACCGCCACGAACAGCAGTGACAACGACCGCGCCACGCCCGGCGCCACGACCGTCGTCGCCAGATCCCGCTGGCTTTGCGCTTCTCCGGTCACCCGCTTGTCCGACACGACGCTCGCCGTCTCCTGCGCTGCCATCAGAACTGGTAGTAGAGAAACGGATTCACGGTCTGGGTCCACATCATCAGCACCGCCGCCACGAACACGGTCAGACAGACGGCAGCCTTCGCGGGCGTCAGTCGCTGGGTGTACGACCACACCTGCGGCGCACCCCACACCAGGACGGCCGCGATTCCGCAGACGGCCAGGTGATAGGGCGTGTAGAGCGTGGCCGACACCAGGGTCGCAGCCGGCGACACGGGATGGAGGCCAGCCAGTGTCTGCAGAAACACCAGGGCGCGCGGCACGGAGTCGGCACGGAAGAAGACCCACGCCAGGCAGGTGATGGCAAAGGTCATCGCAACCCGTACAGGCCTGGGCAGCTGGCGGTATGCGCTGGCCTTGCCCTGCCTCCGCTCCAGAACCAGCATGGTTCCGTGAATCGCACCCCAGATCACGAACGTCCAGGACGCGCCGTGCCACAGGCCGCCCAGCAGCATCACCACCATCAGATTGACGTACGTTCTCGGCACGCTCACCCGGTTGCCGCCAAGCGGAAGATAGAGGTAGTCGCGCAGCCAGGTCGACAGCGAGATGTGCCAGCGGCGCCACAGGTCGGTGATGCTCTCCGCCCGGTACGGGTCGTCGAAGTTGCGGACCAGCAGGAAGCCCAGCATGAGGCCCAGGCCCACGGCCATGTCGGAATAGGCCGAGAAGTCGAAATAGATCTGGAAGGCGTAGGACACGAGGCCGAACCAGGCGTCATGCCACACGAGCCCGGCAGCGGCAAAGGCACGATCGGCGACATGGCCCAGCGGATTGGCGACGAGGATCTTCTTGCCCATCCCGAGCGAGAAGAAGGCGACGCCTCGGGCGAATCGCTCCCAGGAGAAGAGTCTGAAACGCAACTGCTGGGCCAGCGTGGCGTAGCGGATGATCGGGCCAGCCACCAGGTGAGGGAAAAGAGAGACGAAACACAGAAAGTCGATCGGGCTTCGCAGTGGCCGCGCTTCGCCCCGGTACACGTCGATGCCATAGCTCATCGACTGGAAGGTGTAGAACGAGATGCCTGCCGGCAGCGCCAGATGCAGCGCCGCCACCAGCGGCTGGCCTGCCCCCAACTGCGCCGCCAGCGCGTTCAGGTTCGCCACGCCGAAATCGTAGTACTTGAAAAACGCCAGCAGTGACAGGTTCGACACCATCGAGACGGCGAGCACGGCGCGCTGCCCATGACTGCGGGGTTCGCCCTTCGGCAACAGCGGCAGTTCGCCCTGGTCCCGCGGCAGGCCGGACAGGTGCGCCAGCGCACGTCCGCAGAGATAGTCCACCGTGGCGCTGAACAGCAGCAGCAGGATCCAGCGCGGCGTC
>JAKFYA010000289.1 GCA_021731095.1 Acidobacteriota bacterium
CTTCGACTTGCCCTGGCGTGCCCGCGCCTGCACAGGCAGGAACAGCACGTTGTACCCGGCCCGGAGAAACGCGAGCGTGGTCGTCGTAGGCGTGGAGAACCCGTTGGGCAGCAGGTGCAGGAACTCGCGCAGGTACTCGCGTCTGGCGCCGCGGAACCCGGACGTGAGGTCGGGAATCTGGTGACCGGCCACATAGCTGGCCAGTCGGTTCAACGCGCCGTTGCCCATCCGCCTCGCCAGGCTGGCCTGCGTATGCGCCGCACGTGCGCCGACCACGAGATCGTACGGGCCGAGCGCCTCGACCAGGCGGCGCGCATCCTCCGGCCGATGCTGGCCGTCGGCGTCGATGATCAGGATGAACTCGCCAGTGGCCGCGCGAATGCCCGACTTGACCGCCGCGCCGTTGCCCTTGTTGTACGGGTGCGACACGACGACGGCGCCCGCCTCGCGCGCTTCGTCTGGTGTGCGGTCGTCAGAGCCGTCATCCACCACGATGACTTCGTGCCACGGGGTGTCACGGAGCCGCCGCACCACCGGCCCAATGGCCCCGGCCTCGTTGAAGGCCGGAATGATGATGGAGACCGCGTGTGGCTCAGCCACGGTGGCCCGTCGCTGAGCGGTCCGTTGCCGCGCCCACCAGTTTCTCCACGACGCCGTCCCAGGTGATGCCGCGGGCCAGGTCGAATCCGGCGTCGCCCATCGCGGCCGCCCGCCGGCGATCGCCCGCCAGGCGATTGATGGCATCCGCCAGCGCGTCTGGATCCGGCGCCGCCACAAACCCGTTGGTCCCGTCGATGACAAACTCCAGCGTGCCCCCGGAGTCTGCGGCGGTGATGACCGGCTTGTGTGACAGGAACGACTCCAGCGTCACGTAGCCGTAATCCTCGTCGTAGGGCGTGAACAGCAGCCCCATGGAACCGGCGTACAGCTCGATCAGCTCGTCGTCGGTAATGCGTCCCGTCAGCGTGACGCGACCGGTCAGGCCCAGGCGCTTGACCTGGGCCTCGAGGTCGAGCCTGGCACTGCCATCCCCGGCAATCACCAGCTTGGTGGGCGGGTCCACCCTGGCAAAGGCTTCGATGGCCAGATCAACCCGCTTCACGTGCTCAAGCCGCGTCACCGTCAGCAGGTAGTCTCCCGCCTGACCGTTCTTGAGGCGCGAGGCCAGCTTGGGCGGGTGATACACCGCCTCCGCGCTCAACCCGTTGTACTTCTCGAGTCGCGCCGACACCGTCTTCGCAATGCTGAACAGCCCGACGCACTCCGCGAGGGCATCCGTGTCGAGCTGGACCAGACGGTCTCTGAGTCCCACGTCCGTCACGGTGTGGTCGAAGTTGCTATAAGGCGTGCCGCACAGCTCGTACGCCGCGCGGTGCTGGTGCACCAGCCACGTGACCTTGGCGGGGTGTCTGACGAGGTAGGTCGGGAACTTGGTGGCGATGACGGCATCGACCGGCCGGCCCTGAGACATGGTCAGGTCGATCAGTCGCCAGGCGGCCGCATGGGCCATCAACTGGTCGCGAGGGTCGTCGCGAAACGGGATCGAGACAATCTCGGCCTCGAAGCCGCGCTCCCTGAGCGCGCCAACCAGTTGCCGCACCAGAATTTCCGCTCCGCCGTGGACAAACGGAACCTGAGCCTCGAGCACGAGGACCCGCTGCATCGCCATGAATCCATCAGCCTACCAAAACGCCAGCGCCGGCGGGGCGCCGCATGGGCAAATACAAGGCGAAACCGCTTATCCCTCTGTCGTTTACGTTGACATCACCGGAGGTGTTCCGTAGTATCCGAGTGGGAATTTGTGGCCGTAAATGGACCAAAAGGGCCTTAGAGGCAGCTCTTCAACCCGGATTGACGACAAGGGACGGCTCAAAGTCCCCACGATCTTCCGTGGTTCCGTGCAGGACCTGCACGGTCCGGACGTCTTCGTGACGAGCCTGACGGGGGAGTGTGTCCGCATCTATCCGCTGCCAGTGTGGCTCGACATCGAGCGGAAGCTCACGCAGATGCCGGCCAACCATCCGTCGCGCCTCAAGTTCCTCGACCGCGTGAACTACTTCGGGCAGTCCGGTGAGCTGGACGGGCAGGGTCGGGTGGTCATCCCGGCGCACCTCCGGGACAGCGCGTCGATTGTCGGGGAGGTCCGCGTGTTCGGTCGCATCGACTACCTGGAAGTCTGGAACGAAGAGAAGTTCGTGCAGAAGCTCCAGGGCGAACCGTGGTCGGACGAAGACGGGCTCCGCATGTCGGAGCACGGGATTTGAGCGAGCGACCCGATGCGGGAGATGAACGGCCGGCGCATGAGCCGGTCATGGTTGACGAGGTGCTGGGGTTCCTGCAACCCGAGCGCGGCGGCCTGTTCGTCGACTGCACCCTGGGGCTCGGGGGGCACACCAGCGCGCTGCTCGCGGCTGGCGCCTCGAAGGTGATTGGCTTCGACCGTGATCCGGCCGCGCTGGCAGCAGCGGGGACCCGGCTGGCGGCCGAGGCGGGACGAATCGAGCTGGTGCACTGCGACTACCGCGAGCTGGAGCGGGTGCTCGGGGAGCGTGGCATCCGTCAGGTAGACGGCGTTCTGGCGGACCTGGGGGTCTCCTCGATGCAGCTTGATGCCGAGGGACGAGGCTTCAGCTTCCGGCGCGACGAACCGCTTGACATGCGGATGGACACCAGCCAGGGCGAGACCGTGGCCGAGGCGCTCCAGCACGTCGAGGAGTCGGACCTGGCGGATGTGATCTACCAGTTCGGCGAAGAGCGCTTTTCGCGCCGCGTGGCCCGCGCCATCGTGCAGGCCCGCGACCGGGAAGCCATCGCGACAACCGGGCAACTGGCGGCCATCGTCCGCCGGGCGATGCCGGGGCGTGGGTATCAGCGGATTGATCCGGCGACGCGCACCTTTCAGGCGCTGCGCATCTGGGTGAACCGCGAACTGGACGGGCTGGACCGCTTCGTCGGCACCGCGTGCCGGCATCTGGCCGTCGGAGCCAGGCTGGCGGTGATTTCGTTTCACTCGCTCGAAGACCGCGTCATCAAGCACACGATGCGCGGGCTGCAGGCCGACGAGACGAGTGGTGTGCGGGTGGTGACGAAGCGGCCGGTCGTGCCGGGAGACGCGGAAGTGGCCCGCAACCCGCGCGCACGCAGCGCCAAGTTGCGCGTGGCGGAGCGGGCGGCGTGACGGACAAAGGAGTGGCGACATGGTGACGGAAACCTTCGAATACGCCATCAAGAAAGACGTCCGGAACAACCCGATCGTTCGGGAGATCGACCGGAACCACAGGCGGGACATGTGGTACTCGGTCGGCGTCGGCGTCGTGCTGGTCAGCATGCTGCTGTTCTCGGCCTGGCAGCATTTCGAACTGCTGCGCCATGGCTACAAGGTCGAGCAGATGCAGAAGGACCGCGCGAAGGAAGCCGAGATCAACCGGCACCTCCGTCTCGAAATCGAGACCCTGCGGTCCCCGGCGCGCATCGAGCGCCTGGCCGTCGAACAGTTGCAGATGGTGGCGCCAGGTCCGGCTGACGCGGCCGTGATCGAGCGCGTGTCCCCCTCGGCGCCCCCGCCGAAGTCCGTCGTCGCGCGCCGGTAGGAGAAAGGTGGATCGGATCGTGGCCGAGCAGACCGCCCAGTCCTGGCGAACGGTCCTCAGGCGCCGCGTTTTCGTGGCGACGGGGATCTTCGTACTGTGGGCGGCTGTCATCGAGGGACGACTGGTCTATCTCCAGGTCTTCCAGCACGCCGAGCTGATGAGCCGGGCCGAGCGGCAGCAGATGCGGACGGTGCCGGCGCCGGCCAAGCGCGGAGAGATTCTCGACCGTCGCGGTCACCTGCTGGCCTACAGCGTCGACGCGGACTCCATTTACGCCGTCCCACCGGAAGTCGCGGATCCCGACGCTGCCGCCACCTCCATCTGTGACGCACTCGGCGACTGCCAGCCCAAAGAGCGCGACGACCTGGTTGGCAAGCTGAACCGGAAGAAGCCCTTTGTCTACGTGCGTCGGCGCGTGAGCCCCGAGCAGGCCAAGCGCGTGTCAGCGCTGCAGCTGGACGGCGTGGGGTTCATGAGCGAAACCCGCCGCTTCTATCCGAACCGTGAACTGGCCGCGCACGTGCTGGGCTACACAGGCCTTGAAGGTGACGGCCTGAGCGGACTCGAAGCCGCGTACGACAAGCTGATCAAGGGGCGTCAGGGCACGGTGCTCGTGCAGACTGACGCGCGCCGCAAGCCCTTCAGCCGTCTGGAGCGTCCGCCAACGGCAGGCGCGTCGCTCGAGCTGACCATCGACGAGTACATCCAGCATGTCGCCGAGCGCGAGCTGGCGGCGGCGGCCGAATCGCGTCACGCCGTTGGCGGCGCAGCCGTCGTGATGGACCCGTGGACGGGCGAGATTCTGGCGCTCGCCAACTGGCCGACCTTCAACCCGAATACCTACCGCGACGCCGATGACCGGCAGCGGCGGAACCGCGCGGTTCAGGACATCTACGAACCGGGCTCCACCTTCAAGATCGTGACGGCCGGCGCGGCGCTGCAGGAGCATCTGGTCAAGCCGGACGAACCGATCGATGTCAGCGCCGGGAAGATCCGTCTCGGCTCGCGTGTCATCAACGACGACCACCACTACGGCGTGTTGTCCTTCACGGACGTCATCGTCAAGTCCAGCAACGTCGGCACCATCAAGGTCGGGCTGCGCCTTGGCCCCGAGAAGATGGGCGCCTATGTCAGCAAGTTCGGCTTTGGGCGCCGGTCGTCTCCGGACTTCCCTGGTGAGAGCCCGGGCATCGTCTGGAATCCGTCGAAGGTGACCGACAGCGCCCTGGCGTCGATGTCCATGGGACATCAGGTGGGTGTGACGGCGTTGCAGATGGCGGCCGCCGTCAGCTCCGTCGCCAACGGCGGAGAGCTGATCGAGCCGCGCATCATCCGGGCGGTCATCAGGGATGGTGTGCGGATACCCGTGCCCAGAAAGGTCATTGGCCCGACGCTCACGAAAGACGTCTCGGCCGAGCTGACCGCGATGATGGAAGCGGTGGTGGAGCGCGGCACGGGCACCCGCGCCCAGGTGGCGGGCTTCACGGTCGCAGGCAAGACCGGCACGGCGCAGAAGCTGGTGGACGGCAAGTACTCGCACTCGCTCTTCAACGCCTCCTTCGTCGGCTTCATCCCGTCGCGCGCGCCGAAGTTTGCCATCGTCATCGTGATCGACTCTCCCAACGACCACTACGGCGGCCTGGCCGCCGCGCCGGTGTTTCAGGCCATCGGCGCCGCTGCGCTCCGGCACCAGGGTGTGCCGCCCACGCTCAACGCGCCGCCGCCGATCCTCGTGGCGCGGAATGATGCGGCCACGGTGGGAGGGGCGAACGACGCGGTGCCCGCCATCGTGCCCGTGAGCAGCCCGGCCGAAGGTGACGCGTCCGTGTTTCCTGACCTGCGAGGCCTGAGCGCGCGAGATGCGCTGCAGGCGGTGACCCGTCTCGGCATGACGGCGCGCCTGCGTGGCACAGGTCTGGTGGCCCAGCAGCAGCCAGAGCCCGGCACCCCCATCGAACGTGGCGCGGTGTCGACCCTCTGGCTGGATCGCCGACCGATGACGGGACCACGGCCGTGACCGTGCAGGCCCTGCTGTCCGCCGTGGCGGTGACGCACCCGGAGGTCGTGCCGGCGGTGGCGACTCGCGCCGGTCTCGATGTGCCCGTGACCGGCATCACGTTCGACTCCAGGACCGTCGTGCCAGGCTGCGTGTTTGTCGGCCTGAAAGGCCAGAAGTTCGACGGCTCATTGTTCGCGCGCCAGGCCGTGACGGCTGGTGCGGTCGCCGTGGTGGCAGACCAGCCTGAGCCTGAGGGCGGTGTCGGGGCGCCGTGGGTGCAGGTGGCCGATGCCCGTCTGGCCATGGCCTGGCTGGCGGCCGAGTTGCACGGCCACCCAAGCCGGGAACTGCGTGTCGTTGGGGTGACCGGCACCAACGGCAAGACCACTACGAGCTATCTGCTGCACGCCATCTTCGAGGCTGCGGATATTCGCGCAGGCCTCATGGGCACCGTGGCCTACCGCGTCGCGGACCGCGAGGTCGGAGCCACGCGCACGACGCCAGAGGCGCCAGACCTGCAGCAGTTCCTGCGCGAGATGGTGACGGCGCGTTGCGGCGCCTGCGTCATGGAGGTGTCGTCCCACGCGCTGGCCCTCCACCGCGTGGACGGGATCCGCTTTGCCGCCGCTGTCTTCACCAACCTGACGCGCGACCATCTCGACTTCCACGGAGACATGGAGTCGTACTTCGCGGCCAAGAGGCGGCTGTTCGAGCTGCTGCCGGACGGCGCTCCGGCCATCGTGAACCTGGACGATCCGCGTGGCGTGGAGCTGGCGGCACTGGCACCACATGCAGTGACCTATTCCATCAATCATCCAGCTGACGTGACGCCGGGGCCGCTCCGTGTGGCACTTGAAGGGCTGCGGTTCGATGTCCGCACGCCGGCCGGCGTGGTGGACGTGCGCTCGGTGCTGGTGGGCCGCCCGAACGTGTCGAACATTCTGGCGGCCGTGGCGACGGCCGTGGCCCTTGACGTGCCGCTCGAGGCCATCGAGCGCGGCATTGCCGGACTGCGCGGCGTGCCGGGCCGCTTTGAAGTGGTCTCTGATGCCGCGGACGACATCACGGTGGTCGTGGACTACGCCCACACCGACGATGCCCTGCGCAATCTGGTGGAGACGGCGCGTCAGCTGGCGCCCGCGCGGGTGATCACGGTATTCGGGTGCGGCGGCGACCGGGACCGCAGCAAGCGGCCGCTGATGGGGATGGTGGCGGCGCGACAGAGTGACGTGGTGGTGGTCACCTCCGACAATCCGCGAGGCGAGGACCCCGCGCGGATCATCGAGGAAGTGGTGCGCGGCGCCCAGGCCGAGGCGCGTCAGGGCGCGGTGGAGATCCTCACCGTGCCTGACCGGCATGACGCGATTGTTGAAGCCGTGCGGCTGGCCGAGCCGAAGGACGTGGTCCTGCTGGTCGGCAAAGGACACGAGAAGTACCAGGACATC
>JAKFYA010000450.1 GCA_021731095.1 Acidobacteriota bacterium
CGCCGCGTGGCCGCATCGCCTTCGAGCACGTCACCTTCGCCTATACCGAGGGCGAGCCGGTGCTGCGCGACATCTCGTTCGTGGTGGAGCCAGGGCAGCGCGTGGCCGTGGTGGGGGCGACCGGCTCGGGCAAGACCACGCTGATCAACCTGCTGCTGCGCTTCTACGACGTGCAGGAGGGGCGCATCACCGTGGACGGGGTGGACGTGCGCCAGATGGACCTGGTCGAACTGCGCGCGCGGTTCGGTCTCGTGCTGCAGGATGTCCACCTCTTCACCGGCACCATCGCCGGCAACATCCGCCTGGGCCGCGAGGCCATGACCGACGACGACGTGCGTGCGGCCCTGCGCGCGGTGCACGCGGACCGGTTCGTGGACGGGTTGCCCGAGGGCATCCAGACGCCGGTGGCCGAACGCGGTGCGACGCTGTCGGTGGGGCAGAAGCAGCTGTTGTCCTTCGCGCGTGCGCTGGCTTTCGACCCGCGCATTCTGGTGCTGGACGAGGCCACGTCGAGTGTCGACACCGAGACCGAGACACTCATCCGCGATGCGCTGCGCGTGCTGATGGCCGGACGCACCACCATCGCCATCGCGCACCGGCTCTCGACGATTCAGGATGTGGACCGGATTCTGGTGCTGCACAAGGGCGTGCTGCGCGAGTCGGGCACGCACCAGGAGCTGCTGGCCCAGCGCGGCATCTACCACCGGCTGTACCGGCTTCAGTTCAAGGGCGATGACACGGGCGGTACGCCCGTCTCGACTGGCGGGGCTGTCGCCGGCGCCTGAGGCGCGGGCACGGCGTCCGGCGCTGGCGCCGGGCTGGCAGGACTGGCAGGGCTGATGCTGGCCGGAGGCGGCACCACCGGCGCGTCAGGTCCGGCCGGGCGTTCGCGCAGTCGGAAGAGCTTGCCAATCAGACCCGGTGTGCTGGCGCGCGGGTTCCAGCCCAGTCGCAGCACCGTCACCTGCACACTCTGCCGGCCGAAGGTCCTCGCCTCGTCGCAACTCCACATGTAGAGGTCGAGCACGCGGCCACCCACCTTCGAGCCGGTGTCCATGATGGTGTAGACGCCGTTGTAGCGGATGTTGCCCGTGGCCACGCTGACCACGCTGCCGACCGGCAGCAGCTGCGGGTCGGCCGCGGCAATGCCCGTCTGCACGTTGACGCCTGAGGTCGTCGTGGTGCCCTTGCAGTAGGCGGTGGCGTTGAACTGCAGGCGCGAGCCGGCCATGGGCACGGTGGTCGGGTCGTGGACGGCCGCCTCGCGCGCATTGCGTGAATCGTGAATGGTCGCCTGGTACACGACCACGAAGGCGATCACGGTAAAGAAGGTCGCCACGATCTTCCGCCAGACGGAGCGCGAGATGGTGACGGAGGCCATGTCAGTTGAAGTGTTCGTACCCCGACGGGAACGGACGGTCGCCCTCGGGCGTCCGCAGCCGCAGTTCCTGCTTCCGCGTCACGACGCCCACCTTCGTGATGGGCAGGTCGCCCAGCAACCGGCGCACGCCGCGGAGCCGGCCCTGCAACGAGGGGCGTGCCGTGAACAGCAGCTCGTAGTCGTCGCCGGCGCTCATCGCGGCCGTCACCGCATCGGTGCCGCGTGAGGCATGCCACGCGCGCGCGGCGGCATCCAGCGGCAGCGCGTCGGCGTCGAGCGTGATGCCCACGCGCGAGGCCGCGGCCACCTGGCGCGCTGCGTCGGCCAGGCCGTCGCTGAGGTCCATGGCGGCGGTGGCGGCGCGGTTGCGGCCGAGCAGCACGCCCGCGCGGACGCGCGGGTCCGGCTGCAGATACCGGTCGCGGCACGCATCCAGGGCGGTGTCGGTGGCGAGTGCCGCGTGCTCCAGCCCGGCCTGCAGCGCCGCCAGCCCCACACCGGCCGAGCCGATGAGCCCGGTCACATACACATCATCGCCCGCGCGGGCGCCACTGCGCGTGAGCACGCATCGGCGACCCACGGTGCCGAACGCGGTGACGTCCAGGATCAGCGGCCCTCGTCCGTCGGCTCCGGCGCGCGTGATGTTGCCACCAATGAGCGAGGCGCCGTGCCGGGCGGCCAACGGCAGCAGACCGTCGAGCATCCGGTCCAGATCAGACAGCAGCAGGGCGTCGGGGAGCACCAGCGACAGCAGGGCCGCGCGGGGCGAAGCGCCCATGGCGGCCAGGTCGCTCAGGTTCACGGCCAGCGCCTTGTGGCCGATGGCCTCGGGCGGACAGAAGCGCCGATCGAAGTGGACGCCGTCGACCAGCGCGTCGGTGGTCAGCACCTCCAGCACGCGCGGCTCAGCCTCCATCACGGCGGCGTCGTCGCCGGCCGGCACGACCAGCCACGACGGGCGGGCGAGTCGGGCCAGAATGCGCGCGATGAGCGCACGCTCGCCGACGTCGCCGACGGAAGTGGTTGCCGCGGTTGCTGGGGGAAGACCGGTCATGTCGTGATGGAAGCGGCCCGGAAAGACCTGCGCTCGACGGATCGAGGGCCGATGGGTGAAAGTGCCCCGCTTTGCCGTGTGGGGAGGTCGAGTGAACCTGCGTTAACAGGTGGAGTCGCTGTTTTTGTGCCGCGCTTCAGGCTTCCTCGAAACAGAGGCATGCACACCGCGCGACCTCGCAACTCGCTTGGTATGTACATTGGCTCAGACGAGCCTCCGAAAAAACCATCACGAGCAAAGCAGGGAACTGAAAAAGATCTTACGCCTCGCTCCCCGCAGGGTCAAGGCAGGGGACCGTCTGTAGTCTAGGAGCCGACGGCGGTGCGCAGCGCGGGCGTGTCGCCCAGCGCCTCGTCCACGATGCGCTCGAGGCGCAGCGCCCGATCGGTCAGCATCCCGCCGACCGTGTGCTGTTGCTGACGGGCATGGAAGAGCTCGTCGGAGACATTCAGGGCCACGAGGATGGCCAGTCCCAGGATGTCGCTGGAGGGGGCGGCATCCGAGGCCAGCTGCAGCTTGCGCTCCACGTAGGCCGCAAGCTCGGTGACGTAGCTCGCGTCCAGCGTGCTCCGGATCGGATAGCGCTGCCCGGCGATCTCGACGGTGATGACCCGGGGTTCAGACACTCAGTTGCTCAAGCTGCTGCAGCATCTCGCCCACGCGCGTCCGAATGACATCGCGCTCTTCGCGCAGCGCCGTCAGTTCGGCCACGGCGGTTTCCGAGTCGGCCAGTTGACCGCGGAGCGTGGCGAGCTCCTGGGTCAGTCGCGAGTGGTCGGCCTGCGCCTGCGCCTGCTCCGCGCGCAGCTGGGCCACGAGCGAGACAAGCAGGGTGATCTTCTCTTCAAGCCGATCAATGGGCTCGAGTTGCAGTGCAGTCGCCGGCTTCGACATCCGTCCTCGATTCCTGGAAATGGGTGGTGCGGAATGAGGATGCCACGAGTGAGATCCCGATTCAACAGGAGACGGGGCCATGCGGGTGGATATCTCGCGGAATCGTCCGTCAGCCGTAACGCTATACTCGCGACTGGACTGTCGTCAGGTGGAGTGGAGCATGCGGCGCGAGCGTAGGACAGGGTGGAAGCTGCGGGCGGTGAGGCTCGTGGCGTGTGCGGTACTGAGTTGGCCGGTCAGCGGTCAGGCGCAGGGCGTGGTGCGGTTGGTGGACGGCCTGGTCGCGACCGCGGCTGAGAGCCGGGCCGCCCTGCCCCAGGCTGAAGGCGTCAGGCGTCAGCGCCGGGTGGCGGTGCCTGACGCGGCCGTGCGGGCCCGGTTGGCCGAGGCCACCACGCTGGAGCTGAACCTGTTTCCCGACGTCACGGTGCGCGCCCGGCGAGACCAGACCGAGCGCACCCCCCGCGGGGTGACCTGGTCGGGAACGGTGGAGGGCTATCCCGATGCCAGCGTCGTGGTGGCGGCCGGCGGCGACGAGATGGTGGCCTATGTCCACACGCTGTTCGGCACGTTCCGTGTGCAGCGTGATGGCGCCGGCTTCGTGGCGCAGCAGTTGATGGCCGAGGTGGCTGGCCCCGATGACGGAGTTCGTGTGCCGGCCGAGCCCGTTGTGGCACCGGTGCTGGCACCGGCCGCCGACCGTGTCACCACGAAGGCGGTCGTCGATTCCGGCGCGGTGATCGATCTGCTTGTGGTCTACACCGCCCAGGCAGTCAACGGGTTCGGTTCAGAAGCCAGCCTGCTGACCCGGCTCGACGCGGACGTGGCGGTGGCCAACCGCACCTTTACCAACAGCGGCATCGGTACGCGCGTGCGTGTGGTGCAGACGGCGGTGGTCGCCTATCCGGAGTCCGGCAACACCCTCCTGGACCTCGAGCGGCTCCGGCTG
Organism: Acidobacteriota bacterium; assembly: GCA_021731095.1. Classification (GTDB taxonomy): domain Bacteria; phylum Acidobacteriota; class Vicinamibacteria; order Vicinamibacterales; family UBA2999; genus JAKFYA01. Next base: position 4,279 of record JAKFYA010000450.1, read on the forward strand.
CCGGCCGATGGATTCATGGACGGGGTGCACACGCTGCGTGACGACTACGCGGCAGACCTGGTCATGCTGTTCACCCACACCGGGTCGCCGGCCGTGGGAGGGCAGGCCTACATCAACGCCAGGGTCGGGTCGCCGGCGTTCGCCTTCGGCGTGGTGCGGCCGTCCATTGCTGGCGGCTCCACCCTGGCCCACGAGATTGGCCACAACCTCGGCGCGTACCACGACTGGTTCGTCGGCGCATACACGGACGGCGACTTCACCCACTCCTTTTCGAACGGGCACGTTAGCCTGACGGGTCGCTTCATTGACGTGATGGCCTACCCGACCCTGTGCGAGAGCCGCGGCGTGTCCTGCGACCGGGTGCTGGTCTTCTCCAACCCGTTGGTCGCGCATCTGGGGGTGCCGTCCGGCATTGCCGCGGGGACGGACCTTTCGTGCCCGGCAGGAGACCCGTCGCACACCGACTGCGATGCCGACGCGGCCCGCGGCATCGGCCTCATGGTGCCGCTGGTGGCGCAGTACCGGAACAGCACGCTGAACATTGCCACGCGGCGTCTGGCGCCTGGCAGCAGCATCCGGTCGCTCGGGCTGCGCTATCGCCTGCTGTACCAGACCGACGGGAACCTGGTGTTGTATGACGACACGGGGGCGCGTGGCGCCCTCTGGTCGACGGGGACCGCCGGCACGTCGGCAGGGCAGATGATTGTGCAGTCCGATGGCAACGTGGTGCTCTACAACGCCGCGGGCGAGGCGGTCTGGAATACCGAGACGCCGGGCAACCCCGGGGCCTTCCTGCTGGTGCAGGATGACGGGAACCTCGTGCTCTACAGCACCACGACGGGCCAGGCGCTCTGGAGCACCGGCACCGGCGGGGCCTAGCCGCCTCAGCGCTGGATGGCGCCGTGCTCGCGGCCGAGGGCGTCGAGAATGGCCGTCATGGCCGCCTGCACCTCGGCGTCGCGGAGGGTTCTGTCGGCCGAGCGGAAGGTGAGCCGCAGGGACAGCGAGACCTTGCCGTCTGGCACGCCCTTGCCCTGATAGCGATCGAACTCCCGCACCTGCACCAGTGACTCGGGTCCGGCAGTGTGAATGGTCTGCCGCACCTGTCCCGCAGGCAGTGTCTCGTCCACCAGCACCGACACATCGCGCGTGACTGACGGATACTTCGGCAGCGGCGCCACCGATACCGGCGCGGCCAGCGCGGCCGCATCCACCAGATCCAGATCGAATTCCAGCACGTAGACCGCATCGCCCGGCGGAATCCCGCGCGCGTCGGCGATGGCCGGCACGAGCTGGCCGAACACGCCCAGCCTGGTGCCGTGCTGCATCACGGCCGCGGATCGTCCGTGCACCAGCCACGGCTCGCGGTGCGGCACGACCTCGACCTGCTGGTCCGCGTCCGTGACGCGCAGCGCGTCGCACAGCCGGAGGGCCATGCCCTTCATGTCGAAGAAGTCGACCTCGCGGGCGCCGCCGCTCCAGTGATCCCCCGTGGCCGCGCCGGTCCAGACGCAGGCCGCCGCGCGGCGCTCGCCGGTGCTCAGCAGGAAGCGGTTGCCGATTTCGAACAGGCGGATGTCGCGCCGCTCGCGCCGGCGGTTGTAGGCCACCGCGCCGATCAGGCCCGGCACAACCGACGGGCGCAGCACGCCGAAGGTCTCCGAGAGCGGGTTGGCGATGGGCACCAGGTCGCCGTCGCTGGCAAACGGTGCGGCCGCCGCCGCGTCGATGAAGCCGAAGGTGACGGCCTCGGAGAAGCCGGCGCCGGTGAAGAGCTGGCGCAGACCGCGCGTCTGGAGGATGCGCGGGTCTGGCGCCGCCGCGGCGGCCGGCAATTCTGGGAACGTGCCGACCAGCCGGTCGAAGCCGTAGTGGCGGGCGATCTCTTCGATGAGATCCACTTCGCGCAGCGCATCGACACGTCGCGTCGGCACGACCACCGACCAGCCGTCGCGCGTACCGGTGAGGCCGAAGCCCAGGCCATCGAGGATCCGCTCCACGTCGGCGTCCGGAATCGCCGTCCCGATCACCCCGGTGATGCGGTCGCGCCGCAGGGCCAGATGCCGGTCGGCGATGGGCGCGACATAGGCGTCCATGATCGTGCCGCGCGGCGTGCCGGCCCCGATGACTTCGAGCAGCGCACAGGCGCGCGCCATGGCCATGGCCGCCTGGTTCGGGTCTGCGCCGCGCTCGAATCGCGTAGACGCTTCGGTCTTCAGGCCGAGCTTCTTGCTGGTCCGGCGTACGGAGTTGGGGTTGAAATACGCGCTCTCGAACACGATGGTGGTGGTAGCGGCCGTCACTTCCGTGTCGGCGCCGCCCATCACGCCGGCGACGGCGACTGCACGGTCGGCGTCCGCAATGACCAGCATGTCGTGCGTGAGCGTCCGCGACTGGCCATCCAGCGTGGCGAGCGTCTCGCCGGCACGCGCCCGGCGTACGCGGATGGCCGCACCGGCCAGCGTGCCGAGGTCGAAGGCGTGCATCGGGTGGCCAAGCTCCAGCAGCACGTAGTTGGTGATGTCGACGACATTGCTGATGGGCCTGACGCCTGCCGCCAGCAGCCGCGCCTGCATCCAGGCCGGAGAGGGGCCGACGGTCACGTCGGCCACGGCCGCCGCATAGCGGGGGCACAGCTCGGCGTCTTCCACGGTGACGGTCACCTCGGCAGCACCGTCGCGGAGCGTGGCCAGGCCCAGACCGGCGGGCGCGGGCGAGGTGGCGTCGCCCAGCGCGCGCAGCGGCACGCC
>JAKFYA010000366.1 GCA_021731095.1 Acidobacteriota bacterium
GCGGAGACGCTGTCTGGTGTCTACAAGCTGCCCGGGCAGCTGCTCCTGGCGCTGGATGTCCAGAAGGCGGTGATATCAGACGTGGGCGGCGCCCAATGAGCGCGGCGCCGTCAGTCGCCCCATCTGGTGATGCGCGCCTGATCCGGATGGCGCGACGACTCTCCATCCGGTCGCGCCTGTTCCTGTTGAGTGTGACCGCGCTCGTGGCGCTGACAGGCACGGGCATGCTGTCACTCGGCACGCTCGGTACGTTCAAGGTCAATGGGCCGGTCTATCGGGACATCGTCCAGGGAAAGGACCTGGTGGCGGACGTGCTGCCACCGCCGGCCTACATCCTGGAGCCGTACCTCGTGGCACACCAGCTGGTGGGCGCAACAGGGACCGCGGACGTGGAGGCCCTCATCCAGCGGATGCATGTGCTCCGGACTGGCCCTGGCGGGTATGCGGAGCGCCAGGCCTACTGGTGCAAGACCCTCTCGGAGGGACCTCTGCGGACAGCCTTGACGAATCAGGCCGACCGTCCTGCGGTCGCGTTCTTTGAGGCCGTCGACCGTGCGCTGGTGCCAGCCGCGCGTGCAGGTGACAGGGCGGTGGCGGAAGCGGTTCTCCGCGACACGCTGGTCCCGTTGTACGAGCAGCACCTGGTCGGCGTGAACCAGGCCGTGGCGCTAGCGAACGAGCGCAATGCCGTCCTGGAACGGACGTCGCGGGACGCCGTGGCGGAGCGGTCGTCGCTGATGCTCTGGATGATTGCGGGCGCGCTGCTCCTGGTGGCCTCGCTAGCCGTGCTCATCGTGGCCTCGATTGTGCGGCCAACGCGAGCCGTGGTGGGCGTGCTCGAGCGCGTCGCGGCTGGCGACCTCGACCAGGTGCTCGCCGTGTCCAGCCAGGACGAGCTCGGCCGCATGGCGTCTGCGCTGAACGTGACAGTGGCGGCTGTGCGCGAATCGATGTCACAGATCGAGGCCCAGGCTGTCCGTGAAGCCGCCAACACGGCTGAGCAGCGACATCAGTCGGAAGCCCTGCGGGCCAGCGTGGACGTGATGCTCTCGGCACTTGACGCGGCGGCTGCCGGTGCGGCACCCGCTCCGCTGGGTATCGCGAGGGACGGTGCGATTGGGCGGATGGGCGAGCGCCTTGAGGCCTTCCTGAGAGAGAAGGCGGCCTCCGATACGCGGCTGGCCGAGCTGGCCGAGCAGGAACGGGTGGCTGGCGCGGAACTCCGGGCGAAGGTGGATAGCCTGCTGACGGTGGTGCGTGCCGCCGGTGCGGGGGACCTGACGCACACCGTGACCGTGATGGGCGAGGATGCCATCGGCCAGATGGCCCATGGGCTGGAGGGCTTCCTGGAGGCGTTGCGCGCCAGCATCGCGGCCTTTGCCGAGAGTGCCGCAACGGTGGGGGTGTCCTCCGAGCAACTGACCGCCGTGAGCCAGCAGATGGGCGCCAATGCCGATGAAACGGCGGCTCAGGCGCGCGTGGTGACGGCCGCCTCAGGTGAAGTCAGCCGCAGCGTGCAAACGGTGGCGGCCGCGACTGAGGAGATGTCGGCCTCGATTGCGGAGATCGCCAGGAACGCCCACCAGGCAGCCTCGGTGGCCACCGTGGCCGTGAAGCTGGCCGAGGACACGACCGCCATCGTCGGGCGGCTTGGTGACAGTTCCGCGGACATTGGCAAAGTACTGAAGGTCATCACGTCCATCGCCGAGCAGACCAACCTCCTGGCCCTCAACGCCACGATTGAAGCCGCTCGGGCCGGCGAAGCCGGCAAGGGCTTCGGCGTGGTGGCGAACGAGGTCAAGGAACTCGCGAAGGAAACCGCACTCGCGACCGAGGACATCGGCCGGAAGATTGCGGCCATCCAGGGGGATACGCAAGGGGCAGTCGAAGCCATCGCCCGCATTGGTGCCGTGATCACGGAGATCAGCGACATCTCCAGCACGATTGCCAGCGCCGTTGAGGAGCAGACGGCCACGACCAACGAAATTGGCCGCAGCGTCTCGGAAGCTGCGCTGGGCACATCGGAGATTGTCCGGAACATCGAAGGCGTGGCGCAGGCCGCCCAGAGCACCAGCCAGGGCGCTGCCGAAACACGGGCGGCTTCAGAGCGGCTGGCGAGCACGTCGGTTGCGCTCAGCGGATTGGTGGGACGGTTCAGCTACGAGGCCGCAGGGCCGCGCAGGTCCTCCTCCCGCCCCGACCGGGTCCCCCCGGTGCGCGGCCATCAGGCCGCATAGCCAGGGTCTTTACCCCACTCCCAGGCATCGACTGCGGAAGTCTGCGGCGATGCCGATTCAGTTCAGGAAGGCCGGGTCGGGACCATGCATGTCCCGCGGCCATGGCGGCGGCATGCCGCAGGAAAGGCTAGCGGAGGAAAAGATGACCAGGAAGTTCGCGTGGCAGATCGTGACGTGCGCCGTGGCAATGCTGCTGGGTCAGGAGTTGGCGTTCGGGCAGACGGCCCCCAAGCCGGCGCTGCCCGAGGCAGCCATTGAAGACAATTCGTTCCTGATTGAGGAAGCGTTCAACCAGGGACCCGGTATCGTTCAGCACGTCAACACGCTGTCACGGAGCCTCGACGGCTCACGCTCGACCGTCTACATGCTGACGCAGGAATGGCCAATGCCGAACCTGTCGCACCAGCTCAGCTACAGCATCCCGGCATCCTCGCTGGACCGTGGCGCGGCCCGCGGCGTGGGCGATGCGATGTTGAACTATCGCTACAACGTGCCCCACCTTGGTGAGCGGTTGTTCGTGACGCCGCGTGCGTCCATCAGCCTGCCCACCGGCAGCGCGGCCCGCCACCTGGGCCTCGGGACAGCCGCCGTCCAGTTCAACCTGCCGGTCAGCCTCCGCATCTCGAAGGAGGTCATCGCGCATGGCAATCTCGGCACGACGTACGCGCTGCAGCAGGTGGGACAGGTGAACGACAGCGGCCTCATCAACCGGAACGTGGCCTCCTTCAACTTTGGCGGCAGCGTCATCGCGCCGGTCACACTGCCCGTGCAGGGCGTTCTGGAGTACGTCACCAACCTGGCCGGCTCCATCAACGAACAGGGCGATGTCGTCCGGGAAGCCGAACACATTCTGAACCCCGGTCTGCGATTCGCCATCAACACACGCGCCATGCAGATTGTGCCCGGTGTGAGCGTGATGCTCGACCTCAAGAAGCCAGGCGAGCCGAAGGGGTTGTTCTTCTATCTGTCGCTTGAGCACGCGTTCCGTGCCGTGGGGAGAAACTAGTCATGGTCTGGACCATCAAGAAGAAGCTGCAGGCGCTGGCCTGTGTCAGCGCCGGGGCGGCCCTGCTCGCCGGCGGCATCGGATTCGTGTCCCTGCGCAACGTGCTCGGATCGGTGGACGGCACCAACAACAACCTTGACGGCCTTCAGGGGCACATGCAGGCGGACATGATGCACGACGCCCTGCGCGCGGACGTGCTGAGCGCCCTGCTGGGTGGACGGAGCGGGAGCCCGAGCAAGGCTGAGGTGGAGCGGTCGCTGACCGAGCACACCAAGTCCTTCGAAGACGCGATTCAGGCCAACGAAAAGCTCGCGCTCTCGCCGGAGATCAAGGCCGGTCTCGCGGAGGTGACGCCTGAACTCGCCCGCTACATTGCGGCGGCCCGGGAAGAGGTGACGCTGGCGTTTGCCGACAACGCCGCTGCCCTGGAGCGGTATGCCGCTTTCCAGACCAGCTTCGAGGCGCTTGAAGGCAAGATGGCGAAGGTCAGCACGCTGATCGAAGGCTCCGCCGAGCGTGCCAAGGCGTCTTCCGAGGCGACGGCCATGTGGGCACAGTGGAGCATCCTGGCTGCGATTCTGGCGGGCGCCGGCATCGCCTTTGCCGTGGCGTTCACGACCGGCCGGAAGATTGTCGGCACGCTGACCATGATTGGGGACACCGCGACCCGGCTCAAGGACACCTGCATCACCGGTCTGAACTCGGGTCTGATCTCCGTCAGCCGCGGCGAACTCGGATTCGAGGTGCGCGCGACAACCAGCCCGATGGAGGTCGAAGGCAACGATGAACTGGCCGAACTGACCAGGACCGTCAATCAGATTGTCGAGAAGACTCAGGAGAGCGTCAGGGCCTACGACAGCACCCAGTCTGTGCTCAAGAGCCTGCTGGCCGAGACGGACGCGTTGGTCGCGGCGGGCAAGCGGGGCGATTTGACCCTCCGTGGTGACGCCGCCAGATTCCAGGGTGTCTACAGCGAGTTGGTGGGTGGCCTCAACGCCACCCTCGAGGCGATGCTCGGCTCCGTGCAGGAGACGCTGGACCAGGTGAAGGCGGGCGCGGAGCGTGAAGCGCTGGCCACGGCCGAACAGCGGCGCCAGGCCGACGAACTGCGGGCCAAGGTGGATAGCATGCTCGAGGTGGTGAACGCGGCGGCGCAGGGCGACCTGACGCGGGAGATCACGGTCCGAGGCGACGACGCCATCGGCCAGATGGGCGAAGGGCTGTCGGCCTTCTTCGAGGATCTCCGCAAGAGCATCGAGGCGTTTGCCAGGAACGCGGCCGCGCTGGGTGGGTCTTCCGAGGAGCTGACGGCGGTCAGTCAGCAGATGGGCTCGAACGCCGAGGAGACGGCGGCGCAGGCCAGCGTGGTGTCGGCGGCGTCGGATGAAGTCAGCCGGAACGTGCAGACCGTGGCGGCCGCGACCGAAGAGATGAGCGCCTCCATTCGCGAGATTGCGAAGAACGCCAACGAGGCGGCGAAAGTGGCCACGCAGGCGGTCCGGATCGCGGACAACACCAACAGCATCGTGGGCAAGCTGGGTGACAGCTCGGCCGAGATCGGCAAGGTCATCAAGGTCATCACCTCGATTGCCCAGCAGACCAACCTGCTGGCCCTCAACGCCACCATCGAGGCGGCGCGTGCGGGGGAGGCCGGCAAGGGCTTCGCGGTGGTCGCCAATGAGGTGAAGGAACTGGCGAAGGAAACAGCCAGGGCCACCGAGGACATCAGCCAGAAAATCGAGGCCATCCAGGTCGACACGCGGGGCGCCGTTGAGGCGATTGCCGAGATTGGCGCTGTCATCACGCAAATCAACGACATCTCCAACACCATTGCCTCCGCGGTGGAAGAGCAGACGGCCACGACCAACGAGATTGGCCGCAACGTTTCGGAAGCGGCGAAGGGCAGCGCCGAGATTGTCCACAACATCACCAGCGTGGCTCAGGCCGCCCAGAGCACCACGGCGGGCGCCTCTGAGACGCGACGTTCTTCCGAGAAACTGTCCGAGATGGCCCAGACTCTCCGACAGCTGGTGTCGCAGTTCAAGTACGAAGCGGGCAGTCAGTCGGGGATCGACACCGGGCGCCGGCTCCATGCCGCGACCAAGGGAAGCCGGGCGGCCTAGCCGCCTGGTCAGTCAGCAGAAAAGGACACGGATATGAAGGCTTTGGTCGTAGACGACTCACGCGCGATGCGCATGATGCTCTCGAACATGCTCAAGGAGCTCGGGTTCGAAGTGGACCAGGCACAGCACGGCAAGGAGGGGGTGGACTATCTGACCAGCCACCCCGACACGCGGCTGGCCCTGGTGGACTGGAACATGCCCGAGATGAACGGCTTCGAGATGGTTCAGGCCGTCCGGGGCAATACCGAGCTCGACAACGTGCGGCTGATGATGGTGACCACCGAGAGCGAGATTGCCCGGGTGGAAGCAGCCCTCACGGCCGGAGCCAACGAGTACGTCATGAAGCCTTTCACCAAGGACATCATCGCGGACAAGTTGCGGTTGCTCGACATCAGTCTCTGACCGGGGCGTCATGGCAGGCCCCATCAATGTACTGATAGTGGACGATGCCGTGGTCGTCCGGCGCATGGTCAGCGACGTGCTGGACGGCGACCCTGACATCCACGTTGCGGGAACGGCGGCCAACGGTCGCATCGCGTTGCAGAAGGTCAGGCAATCGTGTCCTGACATCGTGACACTTGATGTCGAGATGCCGGAGATGGACGGGCTGGAAACCGTCCGTGAGTTGCGCAAGGCGTTTCCCAGGCTCCCGGTCATCATGTTCAGCACGTTGACGACCCGCGGCGCGGCAGCGACGCTGGACGCGCTCGCGCACGGCGCCTCCGACTACGTGGCCAAACCGGCCAATGTCGGGAGCGTGTCCGAGGCACAGAACCGGATCCGCGAACAGCTGATTCCGAAGATCAAGACCCTGTGTGGCAGGCCGACGTCTGCCTATATGCCGTTGCCCAAGCCGCAGGTGGTGCTCAAGCCCCATGCGCCGTTGGCGGTCACGTTGCCGCCGGATGCCGTGGTCATCGGCGTGTCGACCGGTGGTCCGAATGCCCTCGCCGAGGTGATCCCGGCCCTGCCGGCCGATCTGTCGGTGCCGGTGGCCATCGTGCAGCACATGCCGCCGGTGTTCACCCGGACGCTGGCTGAGCGGCTGAATGCGTCGAGTCAGGTCACGGTGGTGGAGGCGGAGCACGGGATGGTCCTGAAGCCAGGCTGGGTCTATATCGCACCTGGCGGCTACCACATGACGGTGCAGCGTGACGGGACGCGGGTGGTGGCGCAGTTGAACCAGCAGCCACCCGAGAACTTCTGCCGCCCGTCGGTTGACGTCCTGTTCCGGTCGGCGGCCGCCGTCTATGGCAGCCGGTTGCTTGGCGTCGTGCTGACGGGTATGGGCAAGGACGGCCTGGAGGGTGCGGAGACCATCGTGGGCCGGGATGGCCACGTGCTGGCCCAGGATGAAGCCAGCAGCGTGGTGTGGGGAATGCCGGGGTTCGTCGCCCGAGCGGGGCTGGCTGACGCCGTGCTGCCGCTGGGGTCGGTGGCGCCGGAAGTGGCACGCCGGTGCGCGAATCGCGTGCCGATGACAATCGGAGGCCGGGCATGACCGCTGGTGCAGCATCGTTCGACTTCGTCCGTCAACTGGTGATGACCGAAATGGGGATCGTCATCGAGTCGGGCAAGGAATATCTGGTCGAGTCTCGGCTCGGGCCTGTGGCGCGTGGGGCGGGGCTGCCGTCCATCGACGCCCTGGTGATGTCGCT
>JAKFYA010000225.1 GCA_021731095.1 Acidobacteriota bacterium
AGCGCGCCAGCGACAAACAGGTGTGGGCGCCGCTGGACTGGAATGGCGATACGGGTCAGGGCCGCATCTCGGCCAAGGCGCTCATTCAGCAGTACGCGGCGAACAATCCGGACCTGCCCTGGTCACCCGGAACGGGCCTGGCAACTGGCCGCCCCTCGACCGCCAGCAGCCAGCCGAATCCGGCCACCACCTGCCAGAGTGCGATGACAGCCATCGAGCGCTACTTCCGGAACTCGTACGGCGGCGAGTTCCTGCGCATCGACTGGACGCCGCCCTTCCGCTATGAGAACGGCTTCTGTGTCGGCGGCTACACGTTGTGGGCGCAACGGTCGAGCGACAAGCAGGTGTGGGCACCGCTCAGCTGGAATGCCGACACCGGCAACGGCCGCATCTCCCTCCAGCAGCTCATGCAGGAGTACGCCAACAGGAATCCAGACCTGCCGTGGGTGGAGGCGCCCCGTTAAGACGAGAGCGCCTGCAGTCGCGCCACGCCGATGGGCTCATCCCGCAGCAGGGGCACCACGGCGTAGCGCGCTGCGTGCGTGCCGGCCACGCGGGCAATCTCGACCAGCTCGTGTCTGGCACGCTCGCGCAGGAGAGGTGCCTGCGGCGCCGAGGCGGCCACACAGTTATTGATCACCCAGGCCCAGGGCTCGATTCCTGCACGGCGGAGGTCCGCCTGCAGTCCCGCCGCCTCAAGCACGGGTGTCGTCTCGGCCAGGGTGACCAGCAACACCTTCGTCTGTCGGGTGTCCTGCAGCTGCATCATGGGGGTGGTGAAGTGCAGGCCGGACGACGTCATCTGCCGGGCGACTTCCCGGTGATATGCACCAGTGGCGTCCAGCAGCAGCAGGGTGTGCCCGGTCGGTGCCGTGTCCATCACCACGAACACCTGTCCTGCCTGCCGGATGATGGCTGAGAACGCCTGGAAGACTGCAATTTCTTCGGTGCATGGCGAGCGCAGATCCTCCTCCAGGAGAGCCCGGCCTTCGGCATCGAGCGCCGGTCCCTTGGTGGCCAGCACCTTCGCCCGGTACCGCTCGGTTTCGGCGTGGGGATCGATTCGGCTGACCGTCAGGTGCGGCAGGGTCCCGCGCAGCGTCTCGTCAAGATGCGCGGCGGGATCCGAGGTGGTCAGATGAACCGCGTGTCCGCGTCTGGCCAGCTCAACGGCCACCGCAGCGGCTACGGTGGTCTTGCCGACACCGCCCTTCCCCATCAGCATCACGAGGCCATGGCCATCAGCCGCGATCGCCTCGACCAGGGTGGACAGTGTCGGAGCCACGAGTGGCGGCAGCGGGGTTGTGTCGACAGCGGCCTGCGGGTCTGGCGCGTCACGCAGGAGCTGCCTCAGCGCGTCGAGCCCCACCAGATTGAACGGCTTCAGCGCCACCTCGTCTCGCGGCAGCGCACGCAGCACGTCAGGCATCGAGGCCAGCGCCGCCTGTTCACGGATGCGGATGGCGTCGGCCAGCGGGTCGCCGCAGACGGCGTTGGCCTGCAGGACCCCATTCACCACGAGATACTGCTGCGACAGGCCGATCGCAGCCAGTTCTCCGTGCGTCCGCGCTACTTCGCGGAGCGTACTGGCCTGCGCGCGGGCCACCAGCACGAGACGGGTCCGCGACGGATCTGCCAGCGCCTCGACCGCTGTCTTGTACTGCACCCGTTGCTTCTCGAGCCCGGCCAGTGGGCCCAGGCACGATGCGTCGCCGGTGCCCTTCTCGAGGAAGCCGCTCCACGCACCCGGCAACTGCAGCAGCCGGATGGTGTGACCCGTCGGCGCGGTGTCGAACACGATGTGATCGAACGCCTCGGTCATGGACGAGCCGACCAGCAATGCCGTGAACTCGTCGAACGCGGCAATCTCGGTGGTGCAGGCCCCGGACAACTGCTCCTCAATGCCTCTCACGACCGAGTCAGGCAACACGCCCCGTACCGGATCCACGATGCGGTTCCGATAGACCTGCGCAGCAGCCTGCGGATCGATCTCCAGTGCGCTGAGACGTGGTACGGCCGGAACCGGCGTGACCGTGTTGCCGATGGTCACGCCGAAGACCTGCCCCACATTGGACGCCGGGTCGGTGCTCACCAGCAGCACCCGCTTCCCATCGCCCGCCAGTTGTACCGCAGAGGCGCAGGCAATGGAGGTCTTGCCGACTCCCCCCTTGCCAGTGAAGAACAGGAAACGCGGGGGCTGCTGGAGGAATGTCATGGCAGGTCTCCGTCGGTCAGCAGCATCCGCTGCCAGGTGCACAGCAACTGGCGGCGTCCGCCACGGGCGTCATCTGCAACACGCCGATGCCAGCCCAGCGCGCCAGCTCCTTGCGCTGGGGATAGCGGCCGGCCAGCGCCACGTCTCCGTCGACCAGCACGAGCGGCAGGCCATCCTGGCCCGACCGTTCCAGATAGCGCTTCACGGTCGCGTTCTCGGCAAAAGCCATCGGCTGCTGTGCCAGGTTGAACCGCTGGATGGTCGCCCCTTGCTGGGTGGCCCAGTCCACATCCGCCGCGAAGGTCACCAGCGCCTGGTCCACCTCGACACCACACACACCAGTGCTGCAGCAGAGGGCCGGGTCGTACACCTGAATTGTCGTCATGGTCAGTCTCCCTGAGTGAGGTGGGCAGGGCCCACAGTGGAACCAATGCGATCGAGCTCGACCTTGAACCGTGCCGGGTCTGCGACCAGCAGGTCGAGCGGTAGCGCGAAGAGCGCCTCAATCCGGGCGCGGAGCACCCGATAGGCAGACATGAAGGCGTCATCGACGTCTGCGTCAGAGCCTGTGGCGTGCGCGGGGTCCTCGACGCCCCAGTGTGTTCGCAGCACCGGCCCGAGATAGGCCGGGCAGGTCTCGCCTGCGGCTGACCCACACACCGTGATGACCACGTCCGGTGTCTCCGGCAAGGCCTCCCACGACTTGCTGTGATATCCGTCAGTCGCGATACCCTCGCGCGCAAGCAGCGCCAGCGATCGCGGGTGCACCTGACCCGTGGGCCGGCTGCCGGCACTCATGGCCGACCATCCGGGTGGTGCCAGATGGTTGAAGGTGGCTTCTCCGAGAATGGACCGGCAGGAGTTGCCGGTGCAGAGGAACAGCACGCGCATCATCGAGGCCTCCGGGTCTGGACAGGCACGATCGGGGGAACGCTGCAGGCGCCTGGATTGCCCGCGCAGCATTCGTCAGTGAGGTAGCCAATCAGCTCGGTCACCACAGACAGATTCGCCCGATACCGGAGGAACCGCCCTTCCTGCATGACGGATAGCAGGCCCGCCTGGGTCAGCGCCTTGAGGTGAAACGAGGTATTGGTGGCCGGCAGACTCAGCGCCGTCGCGATCTCGCCTGCCACCAGTCCGTTCGGGGCCTGTCGTACGAGCAGGCGGAACAGATCCAGACGCAGGCCAGAGGCGAGGGAGCCAAGGAGGGTCACGGCAGTGTCGCGCTCCATATTTCAATCATTCAACCATCCTTGAACTATTAAAGCAACAGAAAACTTCGAGAGGTCGTCAGGGCACTACACTCAAGGCGACGGTGGGTCCGGAGAGTCCAGACCCACACGGAATCGTCCCGGCCATGCTGAGGCCGCAAAGGAGCTGAGATGCAAGTACGTGCACTGACGCTGTTGGCCATCGCCCTGCTGGTGACGGGCACGGCCAATGCCCAGACCAAGCCGGCACCCGCTGCCGAACACGACCACCACGAGGCCCCGGCCGCAACAGGCACAGGACCCACCGCGCTGTCGGATGCGGACTACGTGGAACGGATGCTCGCCGGTCTCGCGGCCAACCTGCGCACGGCCACAGGCGTCATTCGCTGGAAGACAGATTTCACCTACGACACGGTGAAGCGCGGCACCAACCGTCTGGTCTGCTTCGATCGCGCCGGGGAAGACCGCCGAAATCCATTTGCCGTGCAGTGCACAAGCATTGGCAGTCTTGAACGGGTGGCGCAGAACAGGAAGTTCAGGGCCGAGAGCAAGACCGAGGCTGAGGAGCAGGCCAGGATTACTGCGGCGGAGAAGAACGGCACACGGGTGAAGCCGGAGTATGGAGCCCCGTGGATCAACATCAACGGGCCTGACGCCAAGACGCTGCGCGTCCACACGACCATTGCCACACCTGGTGCGACCGCCGCATCCCTTGGCCTCCCGGACAACAACAAGCAGACCGGAGCCTGGGTGATGGATGGCGGCACGACCTCCGCCCACATCATGCTGCCTGGCCAGTAGTCAGCGTCAGGCCAGCCGCTCCACCACGCGCGCGATGTCGCGCGCGTGTCTGGAGCGCTGGGTGAACTTCACACGCATGGCGGGATGCCCTGCGCGAACGCTGCCTCATCAACCTGTCGAAGGGGCCACACTCCCCCGTCGAAACGGTACTTCCCAACTGGGAGACAAAACGGCCGTTAGGCTGGGGACCTCCTCAGACGTCCGGCAACGCGGACGGCGGACGCTCCATGGCCCGGGTCACAACGGCGCGGAGGTCGTCGAGGTCGAACGGCTTGAGGATGTACCCTGCCACGCCGGTGCGCAGCGTCAGGTGTGGATCCAACTCTGCCACGCCTGACACGATCACGATGGGGAGATGTGGCCAGCGCTGCAGAATGCGCTCAATCAGCCAGTCGCCGCCGTGTCCGGGCATCCGGATGTCACACAGCACCACATCCGCGTTGACCTCGACCAGCAGGGCCAGCGCCTCATCTGCGTTGGCCGCTGTATGCGCCAGGCAGCCCATCTGGACCACGAGGCGCTCAAGCATCGTTCGGACGTTGTGATCATCGTCCACAATCACGACGGTGGGTTCGACCCTGGTCGGGTTATTGCCTTTGAGCAGCACTGGTCGCATGCGGCGTGGCCTGCCTAGCGTGTCATCGTTATACCGTGCTTTGACGGACGAGGCACCCTCGAATGGCCCACCGGAGTCGTGGTGCGCACTGCAGACCGTTCCTGTCATGTCGGCGCATCGGCCCGTGGGCCATAATGCCCCCGTGGTCGCCCTTTCCCTGATTCGACGACTGGTCCCGGTACCCGTGCGGGCCCGGCTCCGACGTTGGCGGGCTGGTTCGCCAGACCCGCGCGGCCTGCGGGTAGCCTACAGGGCGTTGCCCGGCCTCCCGATTGGGGGGTACGACGCCACGGGGAATACGCACGGCACCCATCTGAACGAGAGCGGGGACATCCGGGAACTCGACGAGTACATCCGCACCTTTGACCCCGAACTGGAGCAGAACCTGGCAGGTGTTCGCGACACCCTGGGCCTCCTCCATCGCCAGGTGGCCCCCCTTGTTAGCCCAGAGGCCAGTCTTCTCGATGTGGGATGCGGCATCGGCCGGTTCGCGTCACTGCTGCGACGTCCCGGGTCGCCCTCTGCCAGGTGGCAGTACACCGGCGTGGAGCGCACAGACGCCATCGTGACTGCGTGCCGTCGGCTGCACCCCGGCGACCTGTTTCTCTCAACTGGTGGCAGCCCGACGATCCCTGTTCCCGATCGGAGCGCAGATGTGGTGCTGGCCAGCAGCATGCTCCAGTACACCGGAGACGCGTGGCTCACCGCGTTGGCCGACATGGCCCGCGTGACCCGCCAGCTGATTGCCGTGACACGCCTGCCTCTGCTGGAACAGACGCCGTCAACCCACTGCGAACAGACGGTCCGGTACGCCGGACGGGAAGAGACGCACTGGCTGCTGTTCCTCAGCCGGCGGGACTTTGAAGCCGGCGTGGCAAGTCTCGGCCTCAGGATTCTGGCCAGCGAACCGGGCACAGAAGCCATGCCCACGACTGGCCTGAGAGAGAATGTGAGCACCCACGCCTACCTGCTCGGGCCGCGGGAGATGGACTGATGAGCGTCACGGCACACGCCTGCCCCCTCTGCGCGGAAGCGCGCAGTTTCACCCTCCGCCAATTCGATGTCCACACGCTGGCCCGCGAGTGGACGACGACCTTCGGCTTCGACCCCTTTGCCGATTTGCCCGTGCGTCCCACCTCACTGGCCCTGCACCGGTGTCCGGCCTGCGACCTTGAGTTCTGGCGTCCGGCCGCGATGGGCGACGACCGGTTCTACGCCAGGATTTCGACGGCACCCTGGTATTACGAGGACGCGCGCTGGGAATTCACCGAGGCGCTGACCCGCCTGGCAGCCGTCCCCTCCATCCGGTCAGTGCTCGAGGTCGGCTGCGGGGCCGGCCACTTCCTGGACAAAGCGTCCGGGGTGTATGCCGTCACGGGCGTGGACACCAATCCAGGGGCCCTTGAGGTCTGCCGGGCCAAGGGCCACCACGTCACCGACGGTCCCCTGACTGATCTTGAGGGGCCGTTCGACGCCGTGGTGCTATTCGAGGTTCTGGAGCACATTCCGGATCCTGATGCGTTTCTGGCGCAGCTGACGCGCCTCGTGGCGCCGGGAGGGATGCTGATCATTGCCGTGCCGAACCCCGATGGCTACTGGCGGGATTTCGACCACGTGCTGCTCGACATGCCCCCGCACCACGCAACACGCTGGCGCACCCGCACCTTCGGCATCCTCGCCGCACGCTACGGCTTCGACCTTGTCGGGACGGCATTCGAGCCCCTCAGATACGTGCACTTCCGCCAGTATGTCGACGCCATGCTGGCGCAACAGACCGGCGTGAACCTGGCACCAACCAGCCTCAGGTCACGCCTGCTCTGTCGATTGCAACGGCTCGTGGGGTACCTTCTCATGCCGCTGACCCAGCTGGCGACAGCGCTTGCCTACGACACGCACAGGCGTGAGCTCCCCGGCCAAACCCAGCTGGTACAGTTCCGCCGACGCGGGTAGCGCCTCCGCCGGGGAGTGCCGAGTCAGGTGCCTCCAGCTAGAATGCCCGCCATGCGCATGTTCCGGACGGCTGTCGTCGCACTCACCCTCGCCGTCGGCGTGGTCCTCGCGGCCCAGGCCCCGGCGCCTGCCGTTCTCGTCGTCACACGCGACTACGACATGGCCCGCCTGGTGTCCGCACCAACTCCGGACGAAGCCATTCAACGCGGCCGAGCGC